>JAYUJX010000030.1:0-2582 GCA_043764955.1 Polaromonas sp. | reverse complement strand
AAAAGTTGCGACGTGACGAAGTGGGTTTGTTTATGTTTTGGTTCATAGTGTTTAGAATTTTTAATGTGCAGGAGCATCGCTACCTGATGAAGAACCTGTAGACATGGACGGGGCAGACATAGGCTTTCCTAACAGTGTGGCTTGCAACGCTGCATCTGCTTGCCAAAACTGTTGCTGTGCAGCGATAGCAGCTTTGACAGTGTTGATCTGGGCGCGGTGGTCGGCCAGCAGCTCAAACACGCCAATGAACATGCCGTTGTAACGCAAGCCGTTTTCTTCGGCAATGACTTTGCTGAGTGGCAAAATTTCATCGCGGTATTGACGGGACGCATCATAGGCGGTGCGGTAGGCTGAATAGCTCTCGCGCAGGTCTGAACCCGCACCGATGACGGCTGCTTCCATGCGGTTGGTGGCAGCCAAAGTCGCTGCATTCATGCTGGCGCGTTGTGCATCGCCCCAATCAAAAATGGGCAAACGAATGCTCAGTTCATAGCCTTTGCTGGTCTGCGACGTGCCCTCGTGTGTGTATTTAACCGTATTGCGTATGACGCCCAGTTCAATATCCGTCAAACTGGTCAGCAGGTTTAAACCCTGCGATTTGCTTGCTGCATCGAGCTGCGATTGCGCCATGCGCACATCCAAGCGTTGCGTCGTCAGCTCTTTGCTGACGGCTTCAGGGCTCATGAAGGATTTGGGTAGATCGGGCAAGCGCTCTGGCAACGTCAATGTGCTGATTTGTGCATCCTTGAGTCCTAAGAGCCGAATCAAGGCTTCGCGGGTGGCAGTGGCTGTGTGTTGGCTCGCCAGCAATTGTAGGGACGCATCGGCATAAAAAGCCTGCTGTCGTACGCGCTGCAAACGGTTGAAATTACCCACACTTTGCATGCGCTTCGCCAGCTCTGCGCTGGCCTGAGCAGACTCGTAGACAAGTTTTGAATACGTGGCATATTCGCTGGCAGCTACGGCGGCAACCCAAGCCATGCGCACTTGCGATACCAAGCCCACCACATCAGCCGTCATTTGCAACTCGGTTTGAGCCATGCGGGCGGTGGCTATTTTTTGACGCTGTGGCAAAGTGATTAAATCTAGCAAGCCAAAAGCCAAGATACGACCAAATTCCAGCTCGTCTAAAGACCGGACACGCTCTAAACTCAGTATCGGGTTGGCAATGCGTCCACCCTGTGCGGCTTGTGTCATGTCGCCCCAACGCTCAGCCAGCAGGGTTTGCAGGGCAGGGCTGTTGGTGATGGCCAGTTGCACCGCAGCTTGCTGGCTCAGCGGTGACTTAAGCAGCTCTGTAACTTGCATGTCTCGCGCCGTTTTAGCCTCGGTCGTACGCAGCAATTGGGCTGAAGCACCAGATGATGATTTGGTTTCAAAGTTGGTGCGGTCTATGGCTTGGTCAATATTGGCAGTGGCACAACCACTTAATACAGCGACTGCAGCGATGGATATCAGTGTTTTTGAGGGCTTTAAAGTCATTAAATAGCGCATCATTTCTGTTGCCCTGCTTGAGGTTCAGTAGTCATTGCCTTGGGCAAAGTAACAGAGTTTTGTGATGGGGTCGGCGTGTTTTCTGGTTGCTGTGCCTCTTTGGCATAGGCGCGCCAGCCCCCAATTTGGCCAACTTTGTCGTTTGCCGCTTTCCACAATGTGATTTTCTCGTCAACGAATGGCTGGTAATCAGCCACAGGCGATGTGTAACTGACGATGGTTTGCGCCGAGGCTGTGCCCAAAATTAGGCAAAAAATAACCCCAATAGGTATAGAAAATGAGTTTTTCAACGATCTCTCCAAGAAATTTAGATGTTTGGACAGGCCTTTAAATAGGTTAGTCCAGCCAAAAATGACTAGACCCAAAGCAGCCGACTGTGTACAGACGGAGTTTGGGTCGGGAGATTACAAAATCGGTGGTTTTTGGCTGTGCGCGATGTTCGCGCTGGCAAACTGGCTAGCTTGAGCCAGTGGTTGTGCGTATTGCACAGGGTTGAGACTGGTTATTTGAGCAGTACTTGCCAGGCCAGTGGCATGGCAGGCTTGGCAATGGGTGCAGGAAGGATTGGCTGCCGAATTATCAGTCGAATTGTCAGTTGTTTTGATCTTATGCATATCGCAGTCAGACATGCTACTTGCAACAGATAATTCAACTTTAACCGGCGTATTTATTGCCTGACTAGCTATAATATTAATAGCAGCCATTTCAGTCGCCATGGCCTCACCCATCCAGCCGCGCAAAGGCAGCAAGGCGATCATTAGGATGAATATAAAACGGCGCACGTCGTTATGATAAGTCAAAGTAGAAAAAGTTCAAACTGCTTTTAGTTCAAGCCTTGCGTGCTGAATGATAGACCAACCGCCCCAAATCGCCAAACCAGCCATGCCAATGGCAACTGCTAAATCTGGCCAAGCCGAGCCAGTGCCAAACACCCCCAAAGCCGCCAGCATGACGGCAATGTTGCCAAACGCATCGTTGCGCGAGCACAACCAGACGCTGCGCATATTGGCATCGCCCGTACGGTAGCGGTAAAGCATCAGCGCTACGGTGACGTTGGCCACCAAAGCAAGAAAACCGATGCTTCCCAT
>JAYUJX010000029.1:0-9848 GCA_043764955.1 Polaromonas sp. | reverse complement strand
AACCGCTTATCCATACCCAGCGACAGTGCGAGTTGCATGGCTTTCATGGTGTCGTCGCGGCAATCGGGGTAGCCTGAAAAGTCGGTTTCGCAGACGCCAGTCACCATCACCTGCAAGTCACGTCGGTACGCCAAGGCTGCGGCCAAGGTCAAAAACAACAGGTTTCGGCCTGGTACAAAGGTGTTTGGCAGACCAGAGCTTTCCATTTTGAAGGCCACATCACGCGTCAACGACGTTTCGCTCACCTGCCCCAAAACGCCCAAATCCAGCAAGTGGTCTTCACCCAGCTTGTGAGCCCATTGCGGAAATTGCAGCTTGATTAGCTCTAAAACACGCAAACGTGCTTGCAGCTCGACGCTGTGGCGCTGGCGGTAGTCAAACGCAATCGTCTCAACACGTTCGTATTTACTCAAAGCGAGCGCTAAGCAGGTGGTGGAATCTTGTCCACCGGAGAATAATACGAGGGCGCTGGTATGCATATCAGTTGGCAGGCTTATGAGGTGAAGTGACTTGTAGAGCCTAATTTTAAACTCACCACGCTGTCTCACGTAGCCGTACTACACTAGTCCTGATGAGCGCCTCACCTCAACCGCATCGCGTGCAAAATTTGCTGACTTCCTATTTTTGGAGTGGCGACGCCATCCGCAGCCGAAACGTGAGTGCTATTGTGATAACTGGCACGGTTGATGTTCCAACACTACCTGCACGGTTGATAGCAGATTGGGAAAGGGAGATATCACAACGCTTGGAGCTAGAACCCGGCGACGTAGAGACATTGCCATTGGCTAGAGCGCGTATGCGCTGGCCAGACTATAGCCGGTGCGTACAGTCGGTCTCCGATTGGACGCGCGCACTGGGTCTAAAGGATGTCCTTACCGACAGTAACGTAGCGCTGATGGCATGCCGTGGCGCGAAGTACCACCATGACGGAGAACACTACGGTAGCGCGGCTTTTTGCAATCTTTTCTTGAGCGAAAGCAAAGGTCTGGACTTGCATTTCCCATCTACAGGTCATCGCATCCCCTTGGTCAGAGGAACGGTGGTTATCTTCGATACCGGTCAGCCTCACGCGGTTATTCAACGCGGCAGCAGCAGCTTCAAAGTGGCCGACTTTCCACCTGACCTGGATTGCAGCCAAGTTTTCCTAACTTGGGAACTTCCCATCGAAGATACCGACGTCGCGCGCAAACTTCAGATCGACTTTGATACCAACCCCTCGACTTCGTCGAAGCTGAATGAAGAGCAAGTTTGGCTGAACGGCGCGCGGGACACGGTGTGTTCGGATTCGGGGCTGTGGTGCCGGGCCGACTAGCCTGCAAGCCAAATCTGCTGCTAGAGCGCAGCGGTGTGTGCGACAACGCACAGACGTCGAATGACTCAACGTCGATCATCAGCCACGGCCTGCAAAAGATCTAAAAGATGTTCTGCTGTGACCATTGCGAACAGCGCTCAGGCGTGAAGGAGTTGCGAGACCGTGCCTAACCACCGTACAAATTGATACAAGGAGAATGGAAATGCAGCAACTAAAAGACCTGATGAGCCGCGACGTGAAAGTCATCAGTCCTGACATGAGCATCAAGGAGGCCGCAATAAAGATGCGTGATGGGGATTTCGGTATGATGCCCGTCGGTGAGGATGACCTGATGATAGGAACCCTCTCGGACCGCGACATCGTCATACGTGCCGTTGCTGACGGCTTGAACGCCGACACCAAGGTTCGTGATGTGATGTCCGATGGCGTCGCTTGGGCCTACGAGGACGATTCGGTCGAAAATGCCGCCATGATCATGAGCGAGTGGCAGGTGCGGCGTTTGCCGGTGGTCGACCGTGACAAGCGCCTCGTCGGCATTGTGGCGTTGGGCGATTTTGCCGTCGAGAGTTCGGACATCCAACCAGTCGCCGAAGCGCTTTCTGAGATATCGCAACCCGCTTAAGCCCTATTAGCGCGACTCCACCCTTCTTAACAACCTGGAATTATCATGAAAACTTCAAAAACTGATACCGGGCCGCAGACCCCCCCCTGCACCCCTGAATCCGCAGCAGTTCCCCTTGCATTCGCAGACAGACCCCACGGCTGGCCGTGACGATGTTCGCAAAGTGACGCATGTGCACGCACCACGTCAATCTCAACGTCCGGCGGAACGCTCCAACAAAAAACCGGGCGATTAGCTTAGCGCAAAGTGATTGTGGGCGTGTTCAAATATTGATTTGGGTTCTCACTTCACACAATCACGTATTCAACGCCAGTTTTCTGGGTTTAAACATATGGACAAAACGAAGCTGGCTCTTTTCAAGCTCATTCCACCGTGACAGATTTGGCCAAGTTCCGCGGTTTATCAACATCCGTGCCCTTAGCCAGCGCCGTGTGATAAGCCAACAATTGCAACGGTACAACGTGCAGCAACGGGCTGAGCGCGCCATAGTTTTCAGGCATGTGAATGACGTGCAAACCATCACCATTTTCGATTTTGGTATCCGCATCGGCCAGCACATACAAAACACCGCCACGTGCGCGGACTTCGTGCATATTGCTTTTTAGTTTTTCTAGCAGGGCATCGTTGGGTGCAACGGTAACGACGGGCATCTCACTGGTGACCAACGCTAACGGTCCATGCTTCAGCTCCCCTGCGGCGTAAGCTTCGGCGTGGATGTAGGTGATTTCTTTGAGTTTCAATGCGCCTTCTAAGGCAATCGGGTAATGCATACCGCGCCCTAGAAAAAGCGCGTTGTCGTGTTTTGCAAAGTCTTCCGCCCAGCTGATGATTTGCGGCTCCAGCGCCAGCACGGCTTGCAAGGCAGCGGGTAAATGACGCATAGCGACCAAGTGCGCGGCTTCTTGCGCATCGGTGAGGCGACCTTTGCTTTGCGCCAAGGCCAAGGTGAGCAAAAACAAACCCGCCAATTGTGTGGTGAAAGCCTTGGTCGACGCCACGCCAATTTCAACCCCAGCGCGGGTGATGTAAGCAAGTGAACATTCACGCACCATCGCGCTGGTGGCGACATTGCAAATCGTCAGCGTGTGTTTCATACCTAAGGACTGTGCATGACGCAATGCTGCCAAAGTGTCTGCCGTTTCGCCAGATTGGGTAATGGTGACGACCAAGGTGTTGGCATCAGGCACAGAGTCGCGATAGCGGTATTCGCTGGCAATCTCGACTTGCGTTGGGATTTGCGCGATGCTTTCCAACCAATATTTAGCCGTGCAACCGCTGTAGTAGCTGGTGCCGCAGGCGAGGATGAGTACTTTGTCGATTTTTTTAAACACGGCGTGCGCGTTTTCACCAACTTTATGCGTCATCAAGGCATCAAACAGCTCTGGCGCAATGGCGTCAACACCTTGCAGGGTGTCGGCAATTGCTCTGGGTTGCTCAAAAATCTCTTTTTGCATGTAGTGGCTGTACGGCCCCAGCTCTGCTGCACCACTATGCGCCAAGACAGTTTTAACGGGACGCTGCGCTGTCGTTAGCGGCTTGAAAGCTTTGTCCAAAATCCAATACTTACCCAGCTGCAAATCAACGACATCACCCTCTTCCAAGTAGACTATTTGATCTGTCACACCAGCTAAAGCCATCGCGTCACTGGCTAAATAATTGGCACTGTCCGCTTTGCCAACACCCAAAATGAGCGGTGAGCCAGCGCGTGCACCAATGATGCGGTGCGGCTCGTCTTTGCAAAACACGGCAATCGCATACGCACCGTGCAACTGCGGCAAAGCGGCTTTGACGGCTTCGAGTAAATCGCCGTTATACAGACTGTCAACCAAATGCGCTATAACTTCGGTATCGGTTTGGCTGACGAAGATATAGCCTTTGGCGTGCAGCACTGCGCGCAATTCGTCGTGGTTTTCTATGATACCGTTGTGCACCAAAGCGATTTTTCCAGCTCTAGAAGCGGTATCTCCAGGACCGAAGCTGAAATGCGGGTGTGCGTTGCCCTCGCTCGGTACACCATGCGTAGCCCAACGGGTATGCGCAATGCCGGTATGACCTTCAAATTTTTCTGCAGCAATCTGCTCTTGGAGTTCAGACACGCGCGCCGTGCTGCGGGCGCGTTTCAAGCCGCCAGCGTGTACCGCTACGCCACAAGAGTCGTAACCGCGGTATTCCAGCCGCGCCAAGCCTTGCACCAAGACAGGCACAATGTCTTTTGTAGATACCGCAGCAACAATTCCGCACATACGCAACCCCTTTTTAATGAACTTTGATTGAGCGTTATATTACGGCTAATAAAAAATAATTATTCATCTTATTTTTATTAATTTTGAAATTTAATTACACAAATTCATTGAAAAATTATTTAATTTCAAATAAACTAATTTTATGAAAGAAATAATACAAAAAAGTCCAATAAAAATTTCAATGGATAGCATCGACATTAAGCTTCTAGACTTGCTGCAAACCGATGCCAGCCAAAGCAACCAAAGTCTTGCAGAAAAGGTGCACATCTCACCGCCAACGTGTCTGCGCCGCATCAAAGCCCTGCGTGACAGCGGTTTGATCGAACGTCAAATCACTATTCTGAATACTGACAAATTGGCAGCGATTCAAGGCTACGGGCTGACTGCCTTGGTAGAAATCACCTTAGACCGACAAGGCTCAGAGCATCTTGAAGTCTTTGAAGAGCGAGTGATTCAAGACAGTGCCGTGCAACAGTGCTACCGCGTTTCGCCAGGGCCAGATTTTTGCCTGGTCGTTTACTGCGCAGATATGCCAGCGTATTTGGCTTTGGCGAACCGGCTTTTCACGCAAGATGCAAACGTGCGCAATGTGAAAGCGTTTTTCAGCACCAAACGCTCTAAATTTCAATTGAAAATTGATATAAATGGATGAAATATTCCTATAGACGGCTTATTTTTTGACTAATCAGCTATTAAAAATATAGCAAAAACACGCATCGCAAGCATGCCCTACAGATGCAAAAAAGGGTGGAAAGCTTGCACTTTCCACCCTTTTCAAACCCCTAATTCGTGCAGATTATCTGCCGACTGGCAACTGTCCACCTTTACCCAAACCGCCTTTGACTTCTTGCGCTTTGTATTGGCGCAATGAAATCACCATGCCGTTGTAGCCATCCATAAAGGCTGCTGCAATGACTTTACCTTGCGGTGTATTGGTGTAGCCGCCCAGTGCAGCGCCGCCGCTGATGCCAGCCAAAGCGCCTAAGCCGCCAAAGTCAGTTTTAGAGGCCGAGCCTTCAGACGCTGCAATTTGCACACCAGAGCGGTTGTCAATCATGGTCAACAACACGCTGGCTTCACGTGTTTTTGTGGAAGCACCCAAAGCGGCAAAAGCACGGCCTGCACCGCCACCAATCAAGCCACCGATAAGTGCGCCAGAGCCTGCAGCGTTGCCCTCGTTGAAGATAACCTCAGGTGACAAACCGAAATCAGATGACACCATTTGACCACCGCCAAAGTTGCTGCCTTTGCGCATTTGACCGGAGTTTTGCAACTCGCGCTCGCGGTTCATGGCGGCCATGCCAGCTGCGCCACGCTCAACGACGACGAAGCAGTTTGACTGCTGAATCAACAAACGCAACAAATTAGCTGTTGGCGGCAGGCGGTATTGGCCAGTCAAAATGGTGTACCACCCTGCATTCACGTTCTCAATCAAAGAAATTGTGCCCAATGGCGCTGCGCAGCGCTCTAATGCTGTATTGCTGCCTGCCGTTGTGCTGCCTGCTGCGCTGCCTGTGGCAACAGTTTTAGCCGCTGGGTCGCCCATTTGCATTGGAGGCGATTGGCAAGCGCTTAAAAAGCCTAACGCTGCGATGGCTACGAGAGATTGTTTGATGAATTTCATAGGTTAGTTCCAATGAGAGATGGGTTAGTGAGGGTTAAGTAATCAAGCAGGCGTTAATTTACCATGTAAAACTGGCTTAGAGAAGACTAGCCAGTAAAATCTACGGTAGCAGCCTACGCTGGCACCTATCTTTACACTGTTATATTTTTTAGCCATGTCCGACATTCAAACCAACCCAGCCGCCCAAGACCCCCAAGAAGAAAACCAACTTATACTCGAGCGCCGTGAAAAACTCAAGGCGATTCGCCAAGCGCAGGCAGATGGTAAGGGTGTCGCGTTTCCAAATGACTTCAAGCCACAACACCGCGCTGTCAAACTGATTGCCAGCTATGACGGCGAAGCCAAAGACGAGCTGGACCCGCAAAAAATCGTCGCCAGCGTCGCCGGCCGCATGATGCTCAAGCGTGTGATGGGCAAGGCCAGCTTTGCGACACTGCAAGACAGCACAGGCAAAATCCAGATTTATGTAACGAACGAAGGCGTAGGCGAAGAGCTGCACAGCAGCTTCAAACACTGGGATTTGGGCGACATCGTGGCCTGCGTGGGCACATTGTTCAAAACCAAAACAGGTGAGTTGTCGATTCACGCGACCGAAGTGCGTCTGTTGACCAAGAGCCTGCGACCGCTGCCAGACAAGTTCCACGGCATGGCGGACCAAGAAACCAAATACCGCCAGCGCTACGTCGATTTGATAACCGACGAGTCTGCCCGCAACCGATTCAAGGCGCGCAGCAAAGCAGTCAGCGCGATTCGGGAATTCATGGTTGCCAACGAGTTTTTAGAGGTTGAGACACCGATGTTGCACCCCATCCCCGGTGGTGCGAATGCCAAACCGTTCAAAACCCACCATAACGCACTCGATCAAGAGATGTTTTTGCGCATTGCTCCTGAGCTATACCTGAAGCGTCTGATTGTAGGCGGTTTTGAGCGCGTGTTTGAAATCAACCGCAGCTACCGCAACGAAGGCATCAGCGTGCGCCATAACCCCGAATTCACCATGATGGAGTTCTACGCGGCGTATTGGGATTACAACGATTTGATGGCCTACACAGAAGCGATTATTCGCGATGTGTCGATGAAGGCGACTGGCTCATTGCAGTTGACTTATGGTGGCAAGCCTGTTGATTTGAGCCAGCCTTTTGAACGCTTGACGGTTCGAGAAGCCATTATCAAACATACCGAAGCCGCTGCTGCGATGGACGACGGCTCAGGCCTGCGCGTAGATGATGCTCTATGGTTGACGAATGCACTCAAGAAGCTCGGCATGACTGAGGCCAAACACAAGCTCTCCAGCCGTTCACTAGCCAGCCTACAGGTTTTGTACTTTGAAGAAACGGTAGAGGAGAAACTCTGGCAACCCACTTTCATCATGGAACACCCGACCGAGATTTCACCGCTGGCGCGCGCCAATGACGACCGCCCAGAAGTGACCGAGCGCTTTGAGCTGTACATCACAGGGCGTGAATTTGGCAATGGTTTCAGCGAGTTGAACGATGCTGAAGACCAAGCCGCCCGCTTCAACGCGCAAGTGAGTGCCAAAGACAGCGGCGACGACGAAGCCATGTTTTATGACCATGACTTTGTTCGCGCGCTGGAATACGGCATGCCTCCTACTGGCGGATGCGGTATCGGCATTGACCGTTTGATGATGCTGCTGACCGACAGCCCCAGCATTCGGGATGTGATTTTGTTCCCTGCTTTGCGAAGAGAAGCTTAATGCTTTTGCACTGCAACACTCGAAGTTAACCGCTTCGTGAAATATTTAGCGCACTACTCCGAGGGCGTTCAGTCACAAGTGCGCGAGTTAATTGCGAATAACAAACTGAGTGATTTGCTTCTCAAAAAGTATAGCGCCACACATAGCATTCGCAACGACAAAGCGTTGTTTGACTATGTGATGTCGCTTAAAAATGAGTTTTTACGTGGTGCAGACCCACTCAGTAAAGTGGCTTTTGACAGCAAGCTCAAAGTCATTCAGCATGCGCTAGGCACGCACACTACAGTGTCGCGTGTGCAAGGCAACAAGCTCAAAGCTAAACGCGAAATTCGGGTTGCCACACTCTTCAAAGACGTGCCGATTGAGTTGCTCAGAATGATCGTCGTCCATGAACTCGCGCACATCAAAGAGCGTGAGCACGACAAAGCGTTTTACAAGCTTTGCACCTACATGGAACCGCAATATCACCAATATGAGCTGGATTTACGGCTGTATTTGACATACCAAGATTTACCTAAAACTGACGGGAATCCGTCCCAACTGTGGCTACAAAACACGTGATTTAGTGCTTGATTTAGCGTGTACTTTTATTGCTAGCTGCTTTTACTGGCACACGCAAATCATCCAAATAATCACGCGCAATGTTCAGCGTGGCTTGTTTGCCAATCTGGTCAACGTATTGTTTGAGCCATTTTTTGGTGCACTCTCGCCCTAAATCACGCAACTTGTGAATCATCTGGCTGTTGGTCGATACTTTGCTGGCCGCGTTGTAATGCTCTAGCAGCTCACCGCCATCTATGCGGTGCATCAGCACGTCTTTGTAGTGACTTGCATCTAGTCTGCCTTGTGCAATCAAGCGTTTCACAAAATCAATAGCGCGCATTTCAGCCAATAAACCAGCATTGAAGGTGATTTCGTTCATGCGATCCATGATTTCTGCAGCCGTGGTGGGCAGCTTGTTGCGTTTGATAGGGTTGATTTGCACCAGCATGATGTCGCGGCTGGTGCAGTTGTAAATCAGGGGGTGAATAGCAGGGTTGCCAGAATAACCACCGTCCCAATAATGTTCGCCATCAATCTCAACCGCTTTGAAAAGCGTGGGCAAGCAGGCCGATGCCATGACGGCTTTGGCTGTCACGCGTTTGCCGCTGAAGACTTCGGCTTTGCCCGTCGAAACGCCCGTTGCGACAACATACAGTTTCAGATTTTTGAGTGCGGTAATAGCGTCAAAATCAATCTGCTTTTCTAAGAATTCTTTGAGCGGGTTGATGTCTAAAGGGTTGTTTTGATAGGGCGATATGGACTGCGTGATCGCTGTTGACCACATATTGGTCATAGATGACATCATTTGCCCCATTGGCGACGCATCACCGCCCAAGCTTCCCATCAGCATATTAAATGGTGCACGCTGCGCTTCGCCCACAGCACCCATGCTGACGACGCCATTCCAAAAATTCGCCAACGACACACGGGCAGCGTCATTGGCGCTACTTTTGTTTTTCGCTTGAGCAAAACCATTCGCCAAAGCCACAGCATTCATCGCACCTGCGCTGGTGCCGCTGATACCTTCTATCGCAACTCGTCCGTCTTCCAGCAATGCATCCAAGACACCCCAAGTGAAAGCACCATGCGAGCCACCGCCTTGCAAAGCAAGATTCGTTGCCGGGGAGTTTTGCATCAAGGCAGCAAGCTCAATGCCTGCATGTACGATGGCTGCACCATCAAGCTATCCCAATCAGGCGCAGGCGTCACCGGTAGCAGGGCTAAACGGCGCGAATCACTGGCTTCGCAAGGCAACCACTTCTCCTTCACCGCAGCTTCCACCATGCCGTTGATCAATTCATCAACGGCTTCGCCACCGTCTACCGATTGGTTGCACAGCAGCACCATGTCGCAGCCTGCATTGAGCGCTGTCACAGCAGCCTCGGTGTAGCTGACGCGTTTGTCATCGATCAAACGGGCGGCTTCCATGCTCAGGTCATCGCTAAAAATGGCACCTGTGAAGCCACACTGGCCGCGCAGAATATCGCCCAACCATTTGGACGAAAAACCAGCGGGACGGTTGTCCACTTTTGGGTAAATCACATGGGCGGGCATGACGCTGGTCAGGCTGCTGGACAACCAGTTGTACGGCGCAGCATCGTCTGCCAAGATGGCTTTGAGGCTGCGTTTGTCAAACGGGATATCGGTGTGCGAATCCGCTTTGACAAAGCCGTGGCCAGGAAAGTGTTTGCCACAATTGGCCATACCGCTTTGAAGCAGACCATGCATCAAACTTTTTGCCAAAAGCGCGGCAACACGTGGATCGCGGTGGAAAGAACGGTCGCCAA
>JAYUJX010000028.1:0-9870 GCA_043764955.1 Polaromonas sp. | reverse complement strand
CGCGTCTTGCTGGCGCTATGCGTTTGGGTGAGTTATCTCACCGTATGGAGTCGGAGATTGAGTCGTTAGGCTCTGAGAATTTGACCTCTAAGTCAATTGAACCCGTGCTAACTAGACTAGATGGACTGCAGGCTATTTTTGAAATTATCACCAAGCCTCTTGACGCACTTGATAAAGCTGATTTGCATATCGAGCAGAATTCAAAGTTAAGCCTTCGTGTTAAAGTAGAAAGCAATCTTGCAATTATCGAAGCCAAGTCTTTGAACGAAGATCGCTCGATTATCTTGCAACCTGCACCAATTGCCTCACAGTCGAAATCTGTTGTTAAACCTCCTGCAGTTAGTGTCTTGAAGGCGGAAAAGCGAGAGTCAAGACAGTCCGTTAGAGTACGTGCTCGTTTGCTCGATAGGTTGGTGAATCAAGCGGGCGAAGTGATGTTGACGCGTACGCGTATCGAATCAGAGTTAGGACAGTTGCGTGGTTCTTTGGGTGATTTGACGGGTAATTTGGACCGTTTGCGTCAACAACTTCGCGACGTTGAATTTCAAGCTGAGACGCAGATGCAGTCCCGTATGGAACAGGCTAAAGATTCACAAAAAAGTTTCGACCCGCTAGAGTTCGATCGTTTCACGCGGGTGCAAGAGCTGACGCGCATGATGGCCGAGTCGGTGAATGACGTTGCCACTGTTCAGCGTAATTTACAAAGAACTGTGGATTCAACGGAAGACGACTTGGTTGCTCAAGCCAGGCAGACGCGCGATTTGCAGCGTGACTTGCTGCGTACTCGGATGGAAGAGTTTGAAAGTATTTCAGACCGCTTGTACCGTGTTGTTAGGCAAGCGTCTAAAGATGCGGAAAAGCAAGTGAAGTTAGATATTGTTGGCGGTTCAATCGAAATGGATAGAGGTGTGCTCGAGCGTATGACGCCATCGTTTGAGCATTTACTGCGCAACTGTATTGCACACGGATTAGAGCATGCTGATAAACGTTTGGAAGCGGGCAAAGATTCAATAGGAGCTATTGCAATTAGTCTGATGCAAGATGGTAATGACGTTGTCATTGAGTTTAGTGACGATGGCGCTGGTTTGAATTACCCACGTATCCGCGAGCAAGCCTTAAGTCAAAAATTGATATCCAATACAGACGAGCTGACTGATGCTGAAACAGTAAATTTAATATTTACGCCAGGTCTTTCGACTGCTGCTCAGGTAACTGAGTTGTCAGGTCGAGGAATTGGTCTTGACGTTGTTCGCGCAGAAGTCATTGCTCTGGGTGGCCGAATTGATGTCAGCAGTGAAGCAAATAAAGGCACTAAATTCAAACTGGTCTTGCCGCTGACCACAGCAGTGACACAGGTTGTGATGATGCGAACTGGCGCACTCTCTTTTGGCGTGCCATCACACTTGGTAGAAGTTGTACGTAGATCCAAGCTTGAAGATGTAGAGAAAGCGTACGCCGATGGGTTTTGGGGTAAATCGGAAGAAAACATTCTATTTTATTGGTCGGGTGCACTCTTGCAAGCTTCGCAGAGAAGCAGTGAACCGTTAGCAAAAACAAACCCGATTGTAATTTTTAGAAGTGCCGGAC
Organism: Polaromonas sp.; assembly: GCA_043764955.1. Classification (GTDB taxonomy): domain Bacteria; phylum Pseudomonadota; class Gammaproteobacteria; order Burkholderiales; family Burkholderiaceae_C; genus Aalborgiella. The sequence goes on along the minus strand of JAYUJX010000028.1, from coordinate 8,283 downwards.
AACGTATTGCTATTCATGTCGACGAGATATTTGGCAACAAAGAAGTCGTGATTAAAAATCTAGGTCCTCAGCTTGCTAGGCTGCCAGGTTTGGCAGGAATGGCGATTTTGGTGTCGGGTGCTGTTGCACTTATTTATAACCCGGTTGCACTTGCTTCGGTTTACGGTTCAACTGTCCAGCAATACAGCCCTATTAAGATCCAGCAAGAAAGCCAAAGCTCTGATGGTGTAGTTGCCTTATTGCCAAATGAGTCTGAGCAGCAAACGCCGTTGATTTTGGTGGTTGACGACTCGATTACTGTTCGTCGTGTTACGCAACGTATGTTGCAGCGCGAAGGTTTCCGTGTTGTCTTGGCAGTCGATGGTCTGCAAGCGCTTGAAAAGCTAAACCAAGAGATTCCTGCAGTGGTTTTGTCAGACATCGAAATGCCGCGTATGGATGGTTTTGATCTGGTTCGCAATATTCGTGCCGATTCGAAATTGAAGCATTTGCCTGTTGTGATGATTACTTCTCGAATAGCTGAGAAGCACCGCGATCTGGCCATGGAGTTGGGGGTCAATGACTATTTGGGTAAACCATATTCAGAAGAAGGTTTACTTACAGTCTTGCGTCAGTACACAGCAAAAAAACTGAGCGAACCTGATAAAGTTTAATTTTGAACCAAGAAAGTTATTGAAGGCGCTAAGCGGCTTTCAATGGTTTTTTAACGACAGCGTATCTCATCAAAGTGATCTCTCTTGCTTGAGCATGGCTCACAATTGGACGCGGATAGTTAACATCCAGCACCACGTCAGCAGCTTGTAGATCAATAGGTTTTGCATTCCAAGGTTCATGCAATGCACTGTTCGGTAGTTTGCTTAATTGCGGCAAATACTTGCGAATAAACTTTCCTTCCGAATCAAATTTTTCACTTTGACTCGTGGGGTTAAATATTCTGAAGTAAGGTTGCGCATCACAGCCGCTTGAACTCGCCCACTGCCAGCCACCATTGTTAGCAGACTGGTCAAAGTCGTTGAGATGCTCAGCAAAATACCGTTCACCCCAGCGCCAGTCAACGCCTAAATCCTTCACCAAGAAACTGGCAACAACCATACGCAGGCGATTGTGCATGTAGCCCGTTTGGTTGATTTGTGCTATGGCGGCATCTACCAATGGGTAGCCAGTTCGTCCTTCACACCATGCTGCAAATAGTTTCTTAGCGTGTTCGCCATGTTCCCATTTGATAGCGTCGTATTCTGGCTTGAACGCGCCATTTGCTGCATGTGGAAAGTTGCTCAGGATTTGAAAATAAAAATCACGCCAGATCAGTTCACTCAACCAAACGGCTGCGCCTTGGCTGCCAACCAGCGTGCGTTGGTGTGCGGTAGCAGCTAGTTTTCTGATGGATACCGTACCAAAACGCAGATGCACTCCTAAATAGCTCGGACCTTTGACGGCTGGGAAGTCGCGCGTAGCATGGTAGTCATCCATGCGGTCAAAAAAATCTTCAAACAAGGTCCGGCCACCCGTCATACCCGTTGGAATTTTGAGTGTGGCCAAATTGGTCGCTTCAAAACCTATCTCAGCAAGTGTTGGCACTGAATGCCGGTGCGCGGCTGGTCGTTCCGTCAACGCATCGATGTATTTTTCTACGGGATACGATTTTAGATAGAATTCATTGAGTTTTTTTAAGCAGGCATTTTTATACGGCGTGAACACACCATAGGGTTTGCCCATTTGGGTGAGCACCTCAGTTCGTTCAAAAATGACGTGGTCTTTGAAGGTGTGAAAGGCAATACCTAAATCCGCCAATTTTCCAAGTACTGCCGTATCACGGTGAACCGCTTGTGGCTCGTAGTCGTGATTGGTAAAAACGGCCTCCGCTGATAATTTTTGCGCCAATTTTGGAATGGCATCACTCGCCCAAGCGTGTTGAACGATCAATCCACCATGCGCTTTCCCAGCCAGTTGTCGTATTGATACATCAAGCTCGACTAAGGACTCACGAATAAACTCCACTCTGCGATCAGCTTTTGGCAATGGATCTAGAATTTCTTTGTCAAAGATAAAAACGCAGTGCACTGTTTTGCAGCGTTTCAGCGCGTGATACAACGCTGCGTTGTCATCTGTGCGCAAGTCGCGCCTGAACCACATCAAACCTGTGTTGAATTCTTTACCCATGTTTTGCAGTCTCTGTTCCCGTTAAAATACTTCTATGTCTGCCGATTTTGCACCAATTAACCTCACGCATCATTTCTTGATCGCCATGCCGGGTCTTCAAGACTCAGGCTTTACGAAATCGGTGGTTTATTTGTGTGAACACAGCGAGCGTGGCGCTTTGGGTTTGATCATCAATAAACCCAGCGAATTGAATCTGCAGCATTTGTTTGACAAGGTTGATTTGCCAATGCAACGTCAAGATTTGAGCAATACACCCGTTTTTCAAGGTGGGCCGCTGCAAACAGAGCGCGGTTTTGTCCTCCACGAAACCATGCACGGCACACCTTCGGCGGGTGACAAGTCTTCTGAAGAATCCGTTTACGCCTCCACGATGACGATTCCTGGCGGTTTAGAAATGACCACCTCGCGTGATGTGCTTGAAGCTATTTCCTCTGGCGCAGGCCCGAGTCGGGTTTTGGTTTCCTTAGGTTATTCTTCGTGGGGCGAAGGACAGCTCGAATCTGAACTGGCAGACAACAGCTGGCTCACCGTCGCTGCAGACACGTCCGTGATTTTTGATACCCCCATTGAGAAACGCTACGACCGCGCCTTGAAATTACTAGGCGTTGAAGCTTGGATGCTATCGCCCGTGGCAGGTCGTGCATGAGTGCTATGTCAGCTCAAACCACACAAGTTCCAGTTCCTGCACAATGCCAGTTTTTTTTAGCTTTCGATTTCGGCCTCAAACGCACAGGCGTCGCGGTCGGTAACCGTTTGATGTGCACGGCTCAGGGCTTGGCCACGGTCAAAGCCGAAGGCGATGCCCGTTGGCCGCTGATTCAAGCCCGCATCAAAGAATGGCAGCCTGACGCCATCGTCATTGGCGTCCCCTACTACCAAGACGGTGCGCCGCACGACAATACCCGCCGTGCACAAAAATTTGGCCGACAATTACACGCCCGCTTTGCCTTACCGGTGTTTGAAGTGGATGAGCGCTATAGCACCACCGAAGCACTGGCAATGGGCGCCAAAATGGGTATGAAGGACCCAGATGCCGGCGCAGCCTGTATCATCCTAGAGCAGTTTTTAAGGAGTTTGCCTTGACGTCGCCCACCCAAAGTTCAACCACGGGCACCTTGATGCTTGACGCCGAGGGGCTTTACAAAGAACTCCTGCGTTACGTCCAGCAAACAATCACACCCGCTACGCAATTGGTCGGTGTCACCTCCGGTGGTGCCTGGTTGGTCGAGCGTTTGCAGCGCGATTTGAAGCGCAGCCTGCCAGCAGGCACCATTTCATCCAGCATGCACCGCGACGACTTCTCGCAACGCGGTATGAGCTCTGGCGGGCAAACCGTCTTGCCATTTGACGTGAGTGGCTCCGACATTTTGCTGTTTGACGACGTGCTCTACACCGGCCGCACCATCCGCGCCGTGGTCAACGAGTTGTTTGACTACGGCCGCCCGCAGCGTGTTCAGCTCGCGGTCTTGGTGGACAGAGGCGGGCGCGAGCTCCCGATTCATGCCGAATTTGCCGCTGCTAGACTTGTTTTACCGGCCAGCCAATCTTTAGCTTTGGCACGCAGCGAATCGGGCAACTTCAGCTTTGAAGTCCAAAGCAAAACGGCATAGCAAAGCAGCATAAAGCAGCATAAAAATACTTAGAACAGACACAACATGCTCTACAAACGAAACCCCCAGCTCAACCAACACGGCGAGTTGATCCACCTGCTGTCGATTGAAGGACTGCCCAAAGCGACCTTGACGCACATTTTGGACACGGCGGCCAACTTCGTCTCCGTCAACGACCGCGAAGTCAAAAAAGTCCCGCTGTTGCGCGGCAAAAGCGTTTTCAACCTGTTTTTTGAAAACTCCACCCGCACCCGCACCACCTTTGAGATCGCCGCGAAGCGCTTGAGCGCCGATGTCATCAACCTCGACATCGCTCGCTCCTCCGCCTCCAAAGGCGAGTCGTTGTTGGACACTATCGCCAATTTGAGCGCCATGGCGGCTGACATTTTTGTGGTCCGCCACAGCGAATCGGGCGCGCCGTACTTGATTGCCCAGCACGTCGCCCCGCACGTTCACGTCGTCAACGCTGGCGATGGCCGCCACGCCCACCCGACGCAGGGCTTGCTGGACATGTTCACCATCCGGCACTACAAAAAAGACTTCTCCAACCTCACCGTCGCCATCGTGGGAGACGTGCTGCACTCCCGCGTTGCGCGCTCGGACATCCATGCTTTGACGACTTTGGGCTGCGCTGAAGTCCGTGTTGTTGGTCCCAAAACGCTGGTTCCTAGTGATATGGCGCAGATGGGTGTGCGGGTTTGCCACACGCTGGAGGAGGGCATCAAAGACTGCGACGTAGTCATCACCCTGCGTCTGCAAAACGAACGCATGGCCGGTGCGCTTTTACCTAGCAGCCAGGAGTTCTTCAAAAGCTTCGGCCTCACGCCTGAAAAGCTGCAACTCGCCAAGCCCGACGCCATCGTCATGCACCCCGGCCCGATCAACCGAGGTGTTGAAATCGCCTCTGCCGTGGTTGACGGCCAGCAAAGCGTGATTTTGCCGCAGGTGACTTTTGGCATCGCGGTGCGCATGGCGGTGATGAGCATCGTCGCTGGGAATGATGCCTAATAAGAAGAGAAATAGAAGGATAAAAAAGAACTATGAAAATCCTCATTAAAAACGGCCGCGTCATCAACCCCGCCACAGGTTTCGATAAAATATGCGACCTGGCTGTAGCAGCTTCTAAAGTTATAGCTATTAAAAATATAGCGTATGACTTTGTGCCCAATAAAACGATAGACGCCACAGGCTGCATCGTCGCCCCCGGCTTGGTCGATTTAGCCGCCCGCCTGCGCGAGCCCGGCTACGAGCACGAAGGCATGCTGCAAAGCGAGTTGGCCGCTGCGGTGGCTGGCGGCGTCACCAGCTTGGTCTGCATGCCCGACACCGACCCCGTGCTGGACGAGCCGGGGCTGGTGGAGATGCTCAAATTTCGCGCTGAAAAACTGCACCAATCGCACGTGTTCCCGTTGGGCGCTTTGACGGTCAACCTCAAAGGCGAGGTCTTGACCGAAATGGTCGGACTGGCCGAAGCGGGCTGCGTTGGCTTCAGCCAAGCCGAAGTGCCGCTGGGCAACACCCAAGTGCTGCAACGCGCCCTGCAATACGCCAGCACCTTTGGCTACACCGTCTGGCTGCGCCCACAAGACATGCATTTGGGCAAAGGCGTAGCGGCCAGTGGCGCGCTGGCCACCCGCATGGGGTTGAGCGGCGTGCCCGTTGCGGCGGAAACTATCGCCTTGCACACCATTTTTGAGTTGATGCGCGCCAGCACCACCCAATCTACCCAAGCCAAAGTCCACATCTGCCGCATCAGCAGCGCCGCAGGCGTGGCTTTGGTGCGCCAGGCTAAGGCAGAGGGTTTGCAGGTCAGCTGCGATGTGAGCATCAACTCACTGCATTTGACCGACGTTGATCTAGGCTACTTCGACAGCCGCGCCCGACTGAATCCGCCCCTGCGCCAACAGCGCGACCGCGATGCTTTGCGCGCAGGGTTGCTAGACGGCACGATTGACGCGCTGGTGTCAGACCACACGCCCGTGGACGAAGACGCCAAAACCTTGCCTTTCGCCGAAGCCGAAGCGGGGGCGACGGGTTTGGAGCTGCTGCTGAGTTTGGCGCTTAAATGGCAATCAGAATCTTCCGACAAATCGCTCACGTTGGCCAAAACCCTAGCCACCGTGACCAGCCAACCCGCCAAAGTCTTGGCTGCCAATTTGCCTGCTGCCAACGCCAGCCTAGGCCAGTTGGTCGAAGGTGGCGCGGCAGATATTTGCATTTTTGACCCGAAAGCGATGTGGGTTGTGTCAAATGACACCCTGCGCAGCCAAGGCAAGCACACACCGTTTTCAGGCTACGAGCTGCCAGGCCAAGTACGTGCCACGCTGGTGTCTGGGCATGTGGCCTTCGAGCGGTGATTTGAGAGATGAGTTGTGGTCTAGTTGAAATTGACGAGAAATTGCAGTGCCATTGAGTTGTAAACGATGCGAAACTTTGTAGCCGCCATCAAATTGGCAAAAGTCATCATGCACCTGTTGCATGGTTTGCTGGTTGTTTACGTCATTTTCCCCAAACTCACACAGCCTCAAAAAAACAAGCGAATTGAGGCTTGGGCCGGCGCATTACTTGACAAGTTAGCTATTAAATTAATAGTAAATGGCAGACCTCCAGCTTCGGGTCCCATGCTTTTGGTGTCTAACCACATCTCGTGGTTAGACATTTTGGTCATCCACGCCGCAGGGCATTGCCGCTTTGTCAGCAAGGCGGACATCAAGCACTGGCCGGTGCTGGGCACGCTCACCACAGCAGCCGGCACGCTGTACATAGAGCGCGAATCCAGACGCGACGCCATGCGCGTTGTCCACCACATGAGCGAAGCATTGACCGCTGGCGACATCGTGGCCGTTTTCCCCGAGGGGACGACGGGCAACGGCATCGACATGCTGCCTTTTCACGCCAATTTGCTGCAAGCCGCCATCGCCGTCAATGTCCCCGTTCAGCCTATCGCGCTGTCGTTCAAAGACACGGCCACCGGCCAAATCAGCCAAGCCGCCAGCTTTGTGGACGACGAAACCCTGCTGGGCTCGCTCTGGAACACGCTGAAATCTTGTAACTTGGCCGCTGTTGCCACCTACGGCGTGCCACAATTGGCAAACGGCAGAGACCGCCGCACGTGGGCGGCAGATTTGAGTACGGAAATTGCTTCATTAAACGCATTGCCAGTTTCCGCTTCTGCATCAAACTTTAACCAGAATTAACCATTAACGCCAAAACTCGTCATTCCCGCGCAGGCGGGAATCCATGGTGACACTTGTGGATTCCCGCCTTCGCGGGAATGACGGCCAAAACGAATATTTACATTTAAACATGCAATTCAAGCAATTTATGGGGGGCATCCCCTTTGTCGGCTGGGCTATCACTTTTGCCGCGCTGTGTTCGGGCCTCTTCGCGGCGATTTTAGGAGCCGTCACGCCTGAGCTTCGTGCCGAGCTTGGCAGCTATCAAAGCATGGGCGTGCTGATGATGGCGTGGGTCTCTGGCGGGGTGTTAGGCGCATTTCAGGGCGGCAAATTGGCGCAAAAAGTGCATCCCCGCACGCTTGTGCTGGCGTACATCGGCTCAGCACTGCTGTCCACTTTTGTCATTGTGGGTTCGCCCAATTTCGCGGGTATGTTGGTCGGGTTTTTCTGCTTTTCTGCCGCCGAAACCGCTTTCATGACCCTAGGGCACAGCATTATGTCGCAGGTGTATTCAGAGCCCACCTCCCGCGCCCGCGTCATCAGCTTGATTGATGTCGCCTTCAGCGCCGGCACCGTCATCACACCTGCCGTTGTCATTGGTTTGCACCAGTTCGACAGCAGCTGGCGCTTGCCATACCTGCTGTTTTTGATTCCCATGGGCCTGGCTTTTTTGCTGTTTTTGCGTAAAGGTGCGTTTAACCAAATCGCTTGGCATGGCTCACATGACGATTCTGGGTCAGTAGAAACGCTAATTCAACCCCAAAGCTACCTCACCCTAGCCCGCGTACCCACCATCATGTGGTGCATGGCGGCGGGTGTGTTTGCCGGGTTTATTGAGTGGGGGCAGTACTTTTGGTACGTCAGCTATGGCATCCAAGCTCAGGGTATTTCAGCAAATACAGCCCGTTTTGGCCTGCAAAGCTTTGTTGCTGGCATGCTGGTGGTGCGCTGCTGGCAGGCGTTTATTCACAGTGACTTGGGGCTGCATCAAAAGCTCTGGCGCTTAAACCTCCTAGCCCTCACTGGCCTAGGCGTCTTGGTTTTGCTGCCCCACCACGGCATGCCTTGGCTCTACAGCATCAGCAACTTCCTCTTCGGCCTAGGCGTAGGCGTTGCGTTCCCCATGCTCCTGTCCCTCATGATCAACGCGGCACCCACCCAATCCTCCAAACTCTCCGCCCTGTTGATGATCAGCTTCACCCTAGGCGCCCAACTCGCCGGCCTGTTCATAGGCAACCTAGCCGACTGGACCAGCGTCCAAATCGCCTACAGTACCTTGTTGGGCGGGTTGGTTTTGTTCACCGTGGCGGTTTGGATGATTCGGTATCGGACGG
>JAYUJX010000027.1:0-2594 GCA_043764955.1 Polaromonas sp. | reverse complement strand
TTACTTGCGGGCTGCCATAACTTCAGCTGGTTGCACCAGTTGACCCGTTTTATTTGACCAGTTATTTTTTGTGTAAGTGATAACAGAAGCCAAATCTGTATCGCTTAACTGCTTCCAAGCAGGCATAGCACCATTGTTTTGACCATTCAACAGGATCATGATTTGCTTGGCTTTATCAGCATCCAGCACAACTGCTGCGCCGTCAAGTGCTTTAATCGCGCCAGCTCCTTTACCGCTGACCTGATGGCAAGCGGCACAATTAGCTGCATAAACTTTTTCACCACGCTTCAAAATGTCATCCATGGTCCAAACTTTGCTTGGATCATCTGCTTTTGCGGCAAGTTTCTTCTGCTCACCAGCCACCCATTTACTGTAGTCTTCTGCAGATACAACCTTGACATGAATTGGCATATAAGAATGTTCTTTCCCGCACAATTTTGCACATTGTCCGTAATAGTCACCAATCTTTTCGGCCCTAAACCAGGTATCACGCACAAAACCAGGAATCGCATCTTGCATGATGCCGAATGCAGGCACAGCAAAAGCATGGATGACATCGTTCGCAGTTGTAATAATGCGAATTTTTTTATCCACTGGGACCACCAAAGGATTGTCGACTTTGAGCAAATAGTTGTCTACCGTTTGACCACTTTTCGGGCCACCGTTTTCGGACATTTCGCGATGCGTCGCATCTAAAGTTGAAACGAAGCCAATGCCTTCACCCTCACCTTTGATGTAGTTGTAACCCCACTTCCACTGCATGCCCGTTGCTTTAACGGTCAAATCTGCATTGGTCGTGTCCTTCATTGCCACAACAACCTTGGTTGCTGGCAAAGCCATCAAAATAACGATGATAAAAGGAACAATGGTCCAAATGACCTCAACCGTTACTGATTCGTGAAAATTGGCGGGTTTGTGACCCACGGATTTACGATGCTTCAAAATCGAATAGAACATCACACCAAAAACCAAGATGAAAACCACCGTACAGATGATCAACATGTACCAATGTAACCAACTTTGCTCTTGCGAAATTTTGGTTACACCAGTTGTTAAATTCAACTGATTCACACCAGGTCCGCCCGGCAAATCGGCCAAAGCAAATGCAGCCGTCGCCGCAAAAGAACCCACAGCAACGCCAGTTTTTTGCAAAAGATTGGTCAATTTATTAGAAATTAATGTGTTTAACATGTTCGCCACTTTTTCACGTCTCATCAAATTTACATACCCAAAAGTTGCAAGCCACATACCAAGATGTGTTTGCACTAAACTCCTTTATTGTATTCGCCTTGGCCTTACCAATCTTTACACTCGAATAATTTCCGACTTTTTTACCCAAAAACGATTCTTTAGGCTTATTTACTGTGAAAATTTTGCATCGCCCTAATCAGATTAATAAAGCATATGTTAATTTTGAATTTGATATATCTAATTTCGAAGCATCTAACAAAGGTTGTGCTTTGACGATTGGTAACTTCGATGGCGTGCATCGTGGCCACCAAGCTATGTTAGCTTTGCTTAAAAATGAGGCATCGCACCGCAACATCCCCAGTTGTGTGATGACGTTTGAGCCTCATCCGCGTGATTACTTCGCCAAGGTAGCTCGAAAACCTGAGCTTGCACCAGCCAGAATCGCCGCCTTGCGCGACAAATTGACTGAATTGGCTCGTTGCGGCATCGATCAATGTCTAGTTTTACCGTTCAATGCCGTCTTTGCTGCGCAATCGCCACAAAACTTTATCAACGACATGCTTGTTGGCAATCTAGGCGCAAAGTACGTTTTAGTGGGCGATGATTTTCGCTTTGGCGCTAAGCGTGCAGGTGATTACGCCATGCTTGATGCAGCCGGAACCGCCAAAGGTTTTGAAGTCGCTCGCATGAACAGTTATGAAGTTCATGGCCTGCGCGTTTCAAGCTCAGAAGTACGTGAAGCCTTAAATCAAGGCCGTATGAACGATGTTGCCAAACTGCTGGGGCGTCCTTACAGCATCAGCGGCCACGTCGTACACGGGCGTAAGTTAGGACGTGAACTAGACTGTCCAACACTCAATTTACGCTTTTCACACTGGAAACCTGCTGCCAGCGGCATTTTTGCGGTTCGTGTCTTTGGTTTAACTGACAAAGCTTTGGACGGTGTCGCCAATTTAGGTATTCGCCCTTCTTTAGACCCTAATGACGTCAATGGTGGTCGCGTTCTACTTGAAACCCACTGTTTAGACTGGCCTGATTCTTTAGGCGCTGAAGGTGGCTACGGTAAAATTATCCGTGTAGAGTTGCTGCACAAGCTACACGATGAGCTGAAATATGACAGCTTGGAAGCATTGAAAACGGGCATCGCCAAAGACTGTGTTGATGCACGCGCTTTTTTCAAATCGATCTAATTATTTTTCGTACTTCTTTACGTACCAATTCTTCCGCACTGAAATTCACATGACTGACACCGCTAGCACCGCAAATACCGATTACCGCAGTACTTTAAACCTGCCAGATACGCCCTTCCCCATGCGTGGCGATCTGCCCAAGCGCGAGCCGGGCTGGGTCAAGTCTTGGGAAGACAAGGGCATCTATAAAAAACTGCGCGATGTTCGAGCTGG
>JAYUJX010000026.1:0-2595 GCA_043764955.1 Polaromonas sp. | reverse complement strand
AGCCCGCGCCAGAATCTGACAAGGCTTTAGCGGCAACACCCAATACTTTGTTTTCTTTGTTTTCCACCACACGCAGGTAAATGTCCTGCACCGGGTTGTGGGCTTTGCTCATGGTCCATTTGCCACGAGGGCTGTCAATCTTGGCGGATTCCATGGCTTTGTACAGCTCTACCTTTTTAGTCACGTCGCCTTTGACAGCGTTCATGCCTTGAATCAACAACAAACCTGTGTCGTAGCCTTGCACCGCGTAAACGTCTGGCTGCAGCTTGAATGTTTTGGCGTAATTCAAGCGGAATTCTTTGTTGCGTGGTGTATCAAGTGAGTCGCTGTAATGCAGCGTCGTCATCACGCCATTGGCCGCTGGGCCTGCAGCATCCAACACGCCTTCAGTCAAAAAGCCTGAGCCATAGAGTGGAATCTTGCCTTGCAAACCAGCTGCAGCGTAGTCTTTCATAAACTTAGCTGCACCGCCGCCAGCAAAGAAGCAAGCGACGGCGTCGGGTTTCAAGGCTGCAATTTCAGTCAACAGCGCTTGAAATTCCACATTAGGGAAGGGCAGACCGAGCTCTTTGATGATGGTACCGCCAGCCGCTGTGTAGCTTTCTTTGAAACCCTCAAAAGCCTCGTCACCAGCCGCGTATTTCCAAGTGATCCACACCGCTTTTTTATGCCCTTTGGCGATCATGGCTTGCCCAAGCGCACGGGTTGGTTGTGAGTTGCTAAACGATGTGCGAAATACGTTAGGCGCGCATTGCGCACGCGTTGCTGCGTGTACGCCGGCGTTGGGAATCAAGCTCAGCACACCGCTATCACGTGCCACTTTGTGGATGCCCATTTGTACGCCCGAGTGCACTGTGCCAACCAGCACATCCACCTTGTCGCGCTGCACCAGTTTGTTGGCGTTTTCAATGCCTTTTGATGGATCTGATTCATCGTCCACTTTGAAGAATTCAATCTCACGACCGCCCAGTTTGCCGCCTTGCTCATTGATGGCCAAGCGAAAACCGTTTTCAATCGCCACGCCCAGCTGCGCAAATGTGCCGGTGTAAGGCAGCATCAAACCGACGCGTAATTTGCCGGTTTGCGCTTTGGCTTGCTCAGTAACGAGCAGACCCGTTGTAGCCGCGCCAACGAGGGCGGCGCTGCGAGATAAAACTTGACGGCGGGAAGTTGAACTTGTTTTCATGGAGTCTCCTGATGGAATGGATGAAATTAATTGAAATGTGAATTATTGTGCATGCATGTTAAACGTATCAGGCATTTTTTTTCCTAAGATAAACCCTAGGTTTGACTATTAAACATACGGCAAGTTAGTTCACGCGTTAAGAATCCTAAGTATTTTTTACAAAAAATGAATACTGAAATACCCGATGAGCTTGCCAACATTGGATGAAGCATCTCGTGTTTGACAAAATATAGTTTATATATAAAATATTCAACTATGAATATATTTTGTTTAGGTGGTGGCCCCGCCGGTCTTTACTTTGCACTGCTCATGAAGCGGCAAAACCCATCCAATGTCGTCACAGTGGTGGAGCGCAACCGCCCGTTTGACACCTTTGGCTGGGGCGTTGTGCTGTCTGATCAAACTTTGGCGAACTTGCAAGTTGCTGACCCGACAAGTGCCGCTTTGATTGGCGAGTCTTTTCACCACTGGGACGACATTGAAGTCTTTTTCAAAGGGCGCAATGTTCGCTCTGGTGGTCACGGCTTCTGCGGTATAGGGCGCAAAAAGCTGTTGAATATCTTGCAAGACCGTTGCCTGGAGCTGGGCGTGATCTTGGTGTTTGAGACCGATGTGCAAGACGACCAGGCCATCGCCGCGCAGTACAACGCGGATTTGGTCATCGCCTGCGACGGCTTGAACAGCCGCATTCGCACCCGTTATGCCGACGTGTACCAGCCCGATATTGACAACCGCCAATGCCGTTTCGTCTGGCTGGGCACTAAGAAAAAGTTCGATGCGTTCACTTTTGCATTTGAGCAAACCGAGCACGGCTGGTTCGCAGGTCATGCCTATCAATACGACGGTGAGATGTCGACTTTCATTGTTGAAACACCTGAATCCGTTTGGAAAGCACATGGTTTGGACACGATGGAGCAGGCCGATGCCATCGCTTTTTGCGAACGCTTGTTTGCCAAGCATTTAGATGGAAATGTGTTGATCAGCAACGCCACACACCTGCGCGGCTCGGCGATCTGGATTCGTTTCCCACGCGTGATTTGCAAAAACTGGGTGCACACCGTGCCTATCGCTGGCAAAGATGTGCCCGTTGTTTTGATGGGCGATGCCGCGCACACGGCGCACTTTTCCATTGGTAGCGGGACAAAGTTGGCATTGGAAGATGCGATTGATTTGGCCAATGAATTTGCCAAGAGTGGCGACATGGCACAAGTGCTGGAAGGCTACGAAGCCCGCCGCAGCGTCGAGGTGCTGAAAATCCAGAACGCCGCCCGCAATTCAACCGAGTGGTTTGAAAACGTGCAGCGCTACAGCGGCATGGAGATCGAGCAGTTTGCCTACTCGCTGTTGACCCGCTCCCAGCGCATCAGCCATGAAAACCTGCGCCTGCGCGATGCAAGCTGGCTGGGCGG
>JAYUJX010000025.1:0-2605 GCA_043764955.1 Polaromonas sp. | reverse complement strand
TTTTGATGTCACAGTTGCAAAAAACTACTTAACATCTAACGAAATGGCGCAACTCCAGCTTCTGGTTAGCGCTTACCTCGATTTGGCGGAAAGCATGGCGCAGCGCCATATCCCCATGACCATGCAAGACTGGGAAACTCGACTCAACCGCTTCCTTGAAGTTGCCGATCGCGAGGTGCTGCAAGACGCAGGTAAAGTAAGCGCCGAGATCGCGCATACACATGCCGAAAGCGAATTCGAAAAATACCGCATCGTACAAGACAGCTTATTTGAAAGCGACTTTGACCGAGCGATAACACAGCTACCCCACACCCATTCACCGCCATTGTTGGATGATTTTCCGTCGAGTGAAGCCTATACACGCGAAGACAAATAAATTAGGGTCAGATTCCAATTCAGGACAATTCACTCTTCGATAGACAACCAAATCACACCGAACTTGGACTCTGACTTTAATTTTTTGCGACATAAAATAACTGTAAATAATATAGTTGTCGAACGATGTAGGTTTTACAATTTGGATAAGGCTAGGACTAATATCAATGCCATTTTCAATCGAATTTTTCATTTTAATCATCGTTGTAGCTGCTGCTGGTCTTGCGCTCTACAAATTGAAAGAAACCGACACAGTAGCCGCTACATCAGACGACTGGTATATAGTTTTTGACATTGATGCACAAAATAAAGTACTTAGCCTCTGGTTTTATCCTGTTATTGCAATTTCAGGCGTGCATTACGAAGCTAAGGCGATCCCTTCAAATCCAACTAATGCTAAGCAAACAGCACGGCGCAGAAGTGAAACTCGAGTTAACGATGAAATATTTGGGATTTCCTATTCATACGGTCGTTGGTACAGGGATGGCATTCCAATTGATCTACAAGGGAAACCAGATACTGTCCTCAACACTAACTTTACGCAATATTTAGCAAGTTTTATTCAGAATGGATTCTCTATTCGGTTGGCTACACCTGTTCCCATAAAATATGACTCTGAAATTAGCAATGCACACAAAAAAGCAAAATATGAAGTTTAATTCCTTCTAAATCTTGCTTTTTTAGATCTTCCGTAGTTTGAGGTTAGTACTCGCGGTCTCGCTGTAGTTCAACTCGTTATCATTGCCAGAATGATGTGCAGATCTTATTTGTATTCAAACTGCTATTTGACTAAAAAAATCAGTCGATTAATCACCTAGTCGGCGTATTTATTGCTTAAGCAGCTGTACTATTTATAGCAAAAAGACTTCGACAAAGCCTGTCCTGAGCTTGTCGAAGGACTCAGTCCGAACGGGCTGAATTAAGCAAACAAGCCCTTGTATTGCTCCCGCAACAAGTTCTTCTGCACCTTCCCCATCGTATTTCGCGGTAATTCTTGCAGCACAAAGCAGCGTTTAGGAATCTTGAAATTGGCGAGTTTGGCTTTCAAATCAGCCAAAACCGCCTCTGCCGTCAACATCGCCCCCGGCTTTAAAATCAACACAATCACCCCTACTTCACCAAAATCTGGGTGCGGCACGCCGATGACGGCGCTCTCGGCTACGCCGGGCATGTCGTTGATGTAGCCTTCAATCTCTGCGGGATAGACGTTGTAGCCGCCGCTGATGATGAGGTCTTTGCTGCGGCCGACGATGGTAACGTAGCCACGCTCGTCGATTTTACCGACGTCGCCCGTTTTGAAGTAGCCGTCTTGGGTGAATTCTTCAGCGGTTTTTTCGGGCATGCGCCAGTAGCCTTTGAAGATGTTGGAGCCTTGGACCTGGATACCACCGATCTCACCGACGGGCAGGGTTGCGCCTTCGTCGTCCTGAACGCGGAGCTTCACGCCGGGCAGCGGGAAGCCGACGGTGCCGCCACGGCGCTGCCCATCTTTGGCGGCGTAGGGGTTCGAGGTCAGCATCGCCGTCTCGCTCATGCCGTAGCGCTCCAAAATGGTGTGGCCGGTGCGCTCTTGCCACAAATTGAAGGTTTCCAGCAGCAGCGGCGCGGAGCCGGCGACGAAGAGGCGCATGTTGCGCACCGTCTCTTTGGTTAGCCCCGCCTCGGCCAGCAGGCGCACGTACAGCGTAGGCACGCCCATGAACACCGTCGCTTCAGGCAGCTTTTGCACCACGATTTTGGGGTCGAATTTGGACAGCCAGATCATCTTGCTGCCGTTCAGCAACGCGCCATGCAGCGCGACAAACAGGCCGTGGACGTGGAAGATGGGCAAGGCGTGGATGAGCACATCATTCGGTTGCCAACCCCAGTAATCCTTCAAAACCTGCGCGTTGGACAGCAGGTTGTTGTGCGTCAGCATAGCGCCTTTGCTGCGGCCTGTGGTACCGCTGGTGTACAAAATGGCGGCTAGATCGTCGGCTTGGCAAACGGCGGGTGTGTGTTGGTCGCTGCACTGCGCAGTGCGATCCAGCAGTGAGCCGGTGCGGTCGTCACCCAGCGTGAAGACGTTTTGCGTACCGGCTTTGAAGGCGATTTTGCTGACCCAGCCGAAGCTGACAGGACTGCAGACGACGACGGAGGGCTCGGCATTGGCTATGAAGTATTCGATCTCGGCGCTTTGGTAGGCGGTGTTGAGCGGCAAAAACACGTAGCCGGCGCGCAGGGTTGCCAG
>JAYUJX010000024.1:0-2609 GCA_043764955.1 Polaromonas sp. | reverse complement strand
CTTTATTTGCAGAATACTGGTGTAGGGGCTGAGTAATTTAGATAGATGCTTAGATAGATGCGATACACATCTATGAGATTGCAATCTTCTTTTGAAGTTATTAAAAAAATACGCTTTGGTTAACTGAATAGACTACAATCGCAATAAATATTAAAACTGTACATTTATACATATATGGGCACATTTTACGAATTTTTTGCTGGCGGGGGTATGGCGCGTGCTGGTCTTGGTGCTCAATGGGATTGCTTGCTTTCAAATGACATTAGCACCGCCAAAGCGCGCTCCTACAAAGCCAATTGGGGTGACGATCACCTCATTGTCAAAGACATTTATGATGTTTGTTTGACTGAAGTGCCAGGCCTTGCGGACCTTGCCTGGGGATCTTTTCCTTGCCAAGACTTATCGCTTGCTGGAGCAGGCGTTGGTTTGCAGGGTGAGCGCTCAGGGGCGTTTTGGGGCTTCTGGCATATCATTCAAGGACTGAAAAAAGAAGGTCGAAAACCGCGAATCGTGGTGCTGGAAAATGTTTTTGGTGCGCTAACTTCACACGAAGGTGAAGACTTTGCATTGATTGCCAATGCAGTAGCCAAGGAAGGCTATACGGTTGGTGCTATGGTTATCGATGCCGTTCACTTCGTTCCTCAATCTCGGCCAAGGCTTTTTATAATTGGAGTCGACGCTTCATTGGCGATTCCGGAGGATGCGCATTCTCCTGTACCCAGCCCAGCCTGGCATCCTGATGCACTTATCCGGGCGTACCACCGCCTGTCTCAACAAGTGAAAACGTCTTGGCGCTGGTGGTCGACACCTGCTGGAACTAATTCAGTTGCTACTTTGGATGACGTTATTGAAACCGATCCTAAAGGTGTGAAGTGGCACACAGAGGCAGAAACTACAAAGCTGTTGGAAATGATGGCTCCATTGCACAGGCGCAAAGTTATGGAAGCACAAAGTTCCGGGCGGCTCAAAGTAGGGACAATCTACAAACGGACGCGCTTGGGCTTTCAACGTGCAGAGGTTCGTTTTGACGGAATCGCAGGTTGTTTGCGTACCCCCGGTGGTGGCTCAAGTCGTCAAACCATCATTTTGGTAAAGGGAGGAGAAATTCGGAGTCGCCTGATTTCCCCCCGTGAGGCGGCACGTTTGATGGGATTGCCAGATAGCTACAAATTGCCCGATCGGTACAATGAGGCTTATCACCTAATTGGTGATGGTGTTGTCGTTCCAGTGGTTTCGCACCTGGAAAAATACCTGTTTTCACCCATCGTTAGCGCCAATCTAGCGGCACTTCAAATAGTCCGAAAAAAGTCGAAAGTATATTGAGCAATGGCAAGTAAGGCTATGGGGCCAGTTAATGGCAAAATTATTCACGAGGAAGTATCGGGACTACCCATTGCTTCACCGACGGGCTTAGTCACAGGGCCGCTGCCAAATGTCTCGGTTGTAGAGCTTCCTTTCGAGACTGAACAACTGAGAGCTGGACTCGCCACGTTTTTGGATCAGCGGCTTATTGTTGATGCTGCCAGAACAATGCGTCTTGGCGCGACAAAGTGGGGCGTTTATGCATTTTTCGACTACGACGATGAGCCGATTTATGTTGGGCAGACGAAAGAAATGCTGGGCACTCGCATTCGTCGTCATCTCACCAATCAACGTACTGATGCGGTAGCAATGAATGTACTGGATCCCTTTGAGGTCCATTCAATTGAGGTTTGGCCATTGCCTGAATTTCAATCAACAAACTCAAAATCGCCAAATTATGGTGATGCGGTGACTCATCTAAACGCTCTTGAGCATGGCGTGTTCAAAAAACTGCTTGAAAAATCAGAATTCAACGCCGTTCTCAATGAGAAAGACCCGGCGACGCCAGCTGTAGCGATTGTTTTACCGGCGTCTGTTCGCGGACAAATCGTATCTGACGAGGTAAGTCGGTTGCGGGATCATCCTGACCTGCGCATTGCCAGAAGGGCTGCAACGTTGGCGAAACTTGCCCAAGTTATTAGTGAACGTAAAGTTCAACGAGGTTTGAGAAAAACTCTCTTAGCTCAGGCGCAACGTCTACAAGCGCTGGCAAAGCGCCGACATGAGAACGCAGCCGATGTTGTCGACGATGACGAAACGTAAGGTGTTTACTTTTTGAAAACCTGCTGGGTTGCGGTTGACGTTTGAGCCAAAAGAGCAACTGTCTGATTGACTTGGTTTGCTTCGTATCCGATTGAAAATGTGCTTTGCAGTTGCCTTCCTCAAAGTTGAGTGAAAAATTTGCATCTAGCCAGCGTATTTATTGGCTAAGCAGCTATGAAAAAAATAGCATATTAAGTGCTGGAATCGATCAACTATTTGCCTGCTTCTTCAGCCACCGCATTTCAAGTATATTTACTCATGATTTCACCTAACACCACCGTGCGTCGTGATTGGACGCGTGAGGAACTTATAGCGGCGTTCAATTTGTATTGCCAATTGCCCTTTGGCAAGCTGCATAAAACCAATCCACAGATCATGCAATTGGCGCGGTTATTGGAACGAACGGCTTCTTCGGTGAGTATGAAGCTGGTTAACTTTGCCAGCCTTGACCCTGCCATAACCGCCAACGGACGTGTCGGATTAAA
>JAYUJX010000023.1:0-2611 GCA_043764955.1 Polaromonas sp. | reverse complement strand
AATGGCATTCGTTTCAATTCAATCACTTAAAGCATCACGTTGATGAATCACATCAGAAATTTTTCGATCATTGCACATATTGATCATGGTAAATCTACTCTCGCTGATCGTTTGATACAGCGCTGTGGCGGTCTTGATGCGCGTGATATGTCGGCACAAGTTTTAGACTCGATGGACATTGAGAAAGAGCGTGGGATAACCATCAAAGCGCAGACGGCAGCGCTGCATTACAAAGCAAAAAATGGCGAAATTTATAACCTCAATTTGATCGACACACCGGGTCATGTTGACTTCTCATACGAAGTGTCGCGCTCACTCAGCGCATGCGAAGGTGCGCTCTTGGTGGTTGATGCCAGCCAAGGCGTAGAAGCGCAAACGGTGGCGAACTGCTACACCGCACTTGATTTGGGCGTAGAGGTTGTACCCGTGCTCAACAAAATGGATTTGCCGAATGCCGACCCCGAAGGCGCACGCCAAGAAATTGAAGACGTGATTGGCATTGATGCGACCGATGCGATTTCATGCTCCGCTAAAACTGGTTTGGGTATTGACGACATCTTGGAGATGGTCGTCGCTAAAGTACCACCACCACGCGGCAACCCCAACGCACCATTGCGCGCCATGATCATTGACAGCTGGTTTGACAGTTACGTCGGCGTGGTGATGTTGGTGCGTGTGGTCGATGGCCGCTTGGCGAAGAACGACCGCATCAAGATGATGGCGACAGGCGCGGCTTATAACGCTGACAAAGTGGGCGTCTTTACGCCAACGGATGTCGAGCGTCCAGCTTTGGAAACAGGCGAAGTGGGCTACATCATTGCGGGTATCAAAGAGTTGCAAGCTGCCAAGGTGGGCGACACGGTGACTCAAATCAAAGCAGGCTCTGGCGGCGCAGCATTTACAGCGACCGAGGCTTTGCCAGGTTTCAAAGAAATTCAGCCACAGGTGTTTGCCGGTTTGTACCCAACTGAAGCGAACCAATACGAAGGTTTGCGTGACAGTTTGGAAAAACTCAAGCTCAACGATGCCTCTTTGCATTACGAGCCTGAAGTCAGCCAAGCGCTGGGCTTTGGCTTTCGTTGCGGCTTTTTGGGCCTGCTGCACATGGAAATTGTGCAAGAGCGTTTGGAGCGTGAGTTTGATCAAGATTTGATCACCACAGCGCCCAGCGTTGTTTATGAGGTTCTGACGGCCGATGGTGTGCTCACCAAAGTAGAAAACCCAGCCAAAATGCCCGACCAAGGCAAGATGGCGGAAATTCGTGAGCCCATCGTTACCGTGCATTTGTATATGCCGCAAGAGTACGTGGGCGCAGTGATGACTTTGGCCAACCAAAAGCGTGGTATTCAGTTGGATATGACCTACGCAGGTCGCCAAGTTAAGCTGACTTATGAAATCCCGCTGGGTGAAATCGTTTTAGATTTTTTTGATAAACTGAAATCCGTTAGCCGTGGTTACGCATCGATGGACTACGAATTCAAAGAATTTCGCGTGGCAGATGTCGTGAAAGTTGATATTTTGCTCAATGGTGAAAAGGTCGATGCCTTGTCCATCATCGTTCACAGGTCACAATCCGTGTACCGTGGGCGTGCTGTGGTTGCTAAAATGCGAGAGATCATTGCGCGTCAGCAATTTGACGTGGCGATTCAGGCCGCCATCGGTGCGAATATCATTGCTCGCGAGTCACTCAAGGCCTTGCGTAAAAACGTGATTGCCAAGTGCTATGGTGGCGATATTTCGCGTAAAAAGAAATTGTTAGAAAAGCAAAAAGCAGGTAAAAAACGCATGAAGCAAATTGGCTCGGTTGAGGTTCCCCAAGAAGCGTTTTTAGCCATATTACAGGTTCAAGATTAATGCAATTCATCACGTCTCTCATCCTCGCATGTTTCGTAGGTTACGCAGGTAGCTGGTATTTGGGCATGCATGACGGCAATTTTGCTTTGTTGTTGTTCATGGCCGTCGTCGTGACGGGGTGCTACTGGTTGGCAGAACGTTTCTATTTTCTGCCACAGCGTGAAAAGGCAGCGCAAGCTTTGCAAGATGCATCCACAGCACGCATGACTGAACTTACCAAAATGGGCATCAACCATGTTGATGGCGATTTGGCGAATATCACAACTGCGCAAGAGAGGATACGTGCTCAGCCATGGTGGTTGGATTGGACGGCGGGTTTGTTCCCCGTTATCTTGGTTGTATTTTTGTTGCGCTCGTTTTTATTCGAGCCGTTCAAAATTCCATCAGGCTCGATGATTCCGACCTTGATGATTGGTGATTTGATCTTGGTGAACAAGTTTCACTACGGTGTGCGCTTACCGGTTATCAATAAAAAAATCACAGAGGGCACGCCACCTGCGCGTGGTGATGTGATGGTTTTTCGCTATCCACCTCGACCAAGCCAAGACTACATCAAACGTGTGGTCGGCATTCCAGGTGACGAGATAGCGTATTTGAACAAAAAACTGACGATCAATGGCAAACCCTTGAGTAAAACCAGCTTGCCAGACTTTTTTGATGACGACACCATGCATTATTCAAAGCAATTTGAAGAGCTGTTGGGTGAAAAAACGTACCGTTTGCTGAATGAAGAAACGCAACCCGCCTTTGTCTCAGG
>JAYUJX010000022.1:0-9951 GCA_043764955.1 Polaromonas sp. | reverse complement strand
GCATTGCCCAGCGTGGTGGCGACCTCTCCCGTTCGTCAAAAAGCCAATGCCTTAGATGCCCCAGTCAGCATTTACGAGGTGCACCTAGGTTCTTGGCGGCGTGAGTCAGACGGCTCAAACAATGGCGCGGGGCGCTGGCTGAACTGGGACGAGCTTGGTGATACGTTGGTACCCTATGCCAAAGACATGGGGTTCACCCACCTAGAGTTGCTTCCTATCAGCGAGCACCCGTTTGATGGCTCTTGGGGATACCAACCTGTGGGCCTTTATTCGCCAACATCTCGCTACGGCGATGCACAAGGGTTTGTGCGCTTTGTCGCGCGCTGTCATGCCGAGGGGATTGGTTTGATTCTGGATTGGGTGCCCGCTCATTTCCCGACTGACTCACACGGGTTGGGTAATTTTGATGGCACGCATCTCTATGAATACGCCGACCCACGCGAGGGCTTTCACAACGACTGGAGCACCCTCATCTACAACCTAGGGCGTACCGAGGTCAGTAATTTCTTAATTGGCAATGCCCTGTATTGGCTAGAACGTTATGGTGTTGATGGCTTACGTGTTGATGCCGTTGCCTCCATGCTTTACCGCGATTACAGCCGCAAAGCCGGTGAGTGGATACCGAATAAACATGGTGGTCGCGAAAACTTGGAAACAATTGCCTTCCTCAAACGCATGAACGAGGTGGCGGGCACAGAGCGACCAGAAGCGATAACACTCGCTGAAGAATCTACGGCATTCCCAGCCGTCTCCCGCCCAACCTATGCAGGTGGCTTAGGTTTTCACTACAAATGGAACATGGGCTGGATGAACGACACCCTCGCCTACATGGCGCGTGACCCCGTTCACCGTAAACACCACCATGGTGAAATAACGTTCAGCTTGGTCTACGCCTTCAATGAAAACTTTGTGCTACCCATCTCACACGACGAGGTGGTGCATGGCAAAGGCTCGCTATTAAACAAAATGCCTGGTGACACATGGCAAAAGTTTGCCAACCTGCGTGCGTATTACGGCTTTATGTTTGGTCATCCAGGTAAAAAACTGCTGTTTATGGGCTGTGAATTTGGTCAGAAGCGCGAGTGGAACCATGACCAAAGCCTGGATTGGCATTTGCTAGACGACCCTATGCATGCTGGTGTGCAACGACTCATGCGTGACCTGAATCATCTCTACCAAGAGACACCGGCACTCTATCAACAAGATTTTGTACCCGCCGGTTTTGAGTGGATTGAGCACAACGACGCCGAGCGATCCGTCATCAGTTTTATCCGCCATGGTCATGATGATAGAACCTACATGGTCGTGGTCACGAATTTCACGCCAGTTGCGCAAAAAGGTTACCGTTTGGGTGTGCCACAAGCAGGTGCATACCGCGAGAAACTCAATACGGACTCCGCCCACTATGGCGGCAGTAATGTGGGCACGCCTTTAGGCATAGCGACTGCACACCCGATTGCATGGCATGGCAAGTCGCACTCTGTGTTGCTAGATTTACCACCTCTAGCCACTGTGATGCTCGAATGGAAAGCATAGAAAAGTAATCATGGATAGTTTTGTGGATGGTTTAGAAGCTGCTGTTTTGGAAATAGGGAAGCCATGGCCATTGGGCGCACATTGGGATGGTCAAGGCGTTAATTTCTCGGTATTTTCAGCCCATGCCCAGCGTATAGAACTGTGTTTGTTTGATGCATCGGGCACACAAGAAATAGCGCGCTATGTCCTGCCCTGTCATACAAGCGATGTTTGGCATGGTTATTTGCCGAAGGCTGAACCAGGCTTGATCTATGGCTTGCGCGCCCACGGTGCATGGCGCCCCGAGCGTGGCTACCGATTCAACGCTTCAAAACTGCTGCTTGACCCGTATGCGAAAGAAATCGTTGGTACGTTTGAATGGCGTGACGAACATTTTGGCCACGATCGCCAGCTTCCACTTCACCCCGATACCCGCGACAACGCGGCATTCGCGCTCAAAGCACGTTTACCGCAGGATGATTTTGATTGGGAACAAGATCGACTTCTGCATCATCCACTAACTAGCTCGGTGATATACGAAGTTCATGTCAAAGGCTTTTCGAAGTGTAACCCGCTGATTCCTGAAACCCTGCGCGGCACCTACGCTGGCTTGGGGCATGACGCTTCGATTGCGCACTTGAAACGGCTAGGCGTCACCGCAGTCAGTTTGTTACCCGTACATTTTTCCGTTGATGAAGAGCGCTTGGCAAAACTGGGCTTGCACAACTATTGGGCTTACAACACGCTAGGCTTCTTTTGCGCCGATCCACGTTTGGCAAGTAACGGCACGGGACTGTCACCCCGAGACGAGTTTCGCAACATGGTCAAAAGCTTGCATCAAGCTGGGTTTGAAGTTTTGCTCGACGTAGTTTTTAACCACACCGCAGAATCTGATGAAACTGGGCCAACGCTGAGTTTTCGTGGTTTAGACAACGCCAGCTATTACCGACTGCCACATGAATCGCTTTCGCACTACGACAACTACAGCGGCTGTGGCAACACCTTAGACATTCGTCAACCCCGCGTGCTGCAACTGGTGCTGGACAGCCTGCGCTATTGGGTCTACGACATGCATGTCGATGGCTTTCGCTTCGATTTAGCACCCGTGCTGGGTCGGGGTGACCACGGTTTCAGCCGTGATGGTGCATTTTTCACCGCAGTCGCGCAAGACCCCCTGCTGTCGCGCATAAAAATGATCGCCGAGCCTTGGGATATTGGCCCAGGCGGCTACCAGTCAGGCAACTTTCCGCGTGGCTGGCTGGAGTGGAACGACCATTTTCGCGATGCCATGCGTAGTTTTTGGATACATGGTGCTCCAAGTACGGCGTCACACGCCCGAAATACGCGTGGCGACTTTGCACTGCGTCTGTGTGGCTCGTCTGATATCTACCAACCGCGCAGCCGTGCGCCGGCAGAATCTGTCAATTACGTCGTCTCGCACGATGGTTTCACACTACTCGATTTACTCAGCCACAACCAGCGCCACAACTTGGCCAACGGTGAAAACAACCGCGACGGCCATCGGCACAATTTAAGCTTCAACTGCGGCGTTGAAGGCGCTACTGACGATATTGAAGTTACCGCACTGCGCGCCCGTTTACAACGCGCCCTGCTTGCCACCACTCTGCTGGCGCAAGGCACGCCCATGTTGTGCGCCGGTGACGAGTTGGGCCATACCCAGCAAGGCAACAACAACCCGTATTGTCAGGATAACGCGACAACTTGGATCGATTGGAATCACGCAAACGATGAGCTGATCGCCTTCACCGCTAATGTGCTCAGCCTGCGCAAGCGAATACTACCTTTGGGCAATCACTGGTACAGCGGCATCGTCAATGCTCAGGGTTTGCACGACTTGGCTTGGCTGAATGCTGACGGATCGCCGTTGCAAGGTGACGGCTGGCAAGATCAGAGCAGTCAAGTCATGGGCTGTTTGATTGGCGAACCGGGTTTATCCGAAACACCTGTGCTGATCCTGATCAATGCCGAGCATGCTGACCACACGTTCACCTTGCCTATAGGCAACTGGCAAGCACTGTTGGATACAACCCACCCGCGCGGCTTAGCAGAACAGCACAACCAAGACAAGCGAAGCTACCTGCTTGCCGCACACAGCTTGGTTCTCCTTCAAAAGATTTAGCAATGAAACTATCCCGTCAAAGCGGCATATTACTGCACCCCACCAGCTTGCCAGGACCACATGGTTCGGGCGATTTTGGGGTCTCGGCCTACCATTTTGTGGACTGGCTGGTTAAAGCTGGGCAAAAACTCTGGCAAATTTTGCCCTTAGGTGGCATCGGTCCGGGTAATTCACCATACATGAGCAGCTCCGCTTTTGCGGGTAACTTGCTGCTGATCGATTTGAACGAATTGGTCGAACGCGGCTGGTTAGATGCTGCAGATGTAGCCCTTGACAGCGTTACAGGCACCGCATTTTCTGATCAACGACTCAACTTCAGCGCAGTCGTCCCGTGGCGCATGTCTAAATTAGAACTTGCGGCAAAACACTTTGCAGCCACGGCTACAGAACTTGAAAAATCTGATTTGGGGCAATTTGAAGCCTCACAATCCGACTGGCTGCCCGATTACGCCCTGTTCATGACCTTGAACGATGTAAACGACTGGCGCGACTGGAGCGACTGGCCTAAAGAACTCGCGCAACGCCAACCACAAGCACTGCAAAACGCGCATGAGCAATACGCAGCACAAGTCGCTTTTTGGACATTTTGCCAATGGTGTTTTTTTCGGCAATGGCACAAACTCAAAACCTATGCCAACCAGCGCGGCGTACGCATCGTCGGTGATGCACCCATCTTTATCGCCTACCAAAGCGCCGAAGTTTGGGCACGGCAAGATTTGTTTGAGCTTGACGGCAGCGGCAAAGCACAAGTGGTCGCCGGTGTGCCGCCTGATTTTTTTAGCGCCACGGGGCAACGCTGGGGCAACCCGCTGTACCGCTGGAGCGCACATCAATCCGACGGTTTTGCGTGGTGGGTAGAGCGCGTGCGGCGCACGTTCGAGTTGGTCGACATGGTGCGGATTGATCACTTTCGTGGTTTTGAAGACTATTGGGAGATCCCTGCTGACGAGCCCACTGCCATCCATGGCCGCTGGAAAGCGGGCCCAGGCGCTGCGCTGTTCGAGGCGATTCATGCACAGCTAGGCGATTTGCCCATCATTGCCGAAGATTTGGGCATCATCACCCCTGCGGTCAGCGCCCTGCGCTGCCAATTCGACCTGCCCGGTATGCGGATTTTGCATTTCGCCTTCGGTGGCGATACGTTTGACAACGGCAACGCCTATTTACCGCATAACTATGAAGCCAACACCGCCGTTTACACCGGCACGCACGACAACAACACAACGCACGGCTGGTGGCAAGAAGCCTCCGCCACAGAGCGCCAGCATGTGCGTTCGTATTTACGTCTCAGGACGGACGACGAACCCAATATCCACTGGCAGCTGATCGCCGCCGCCAGCGCGAGCGTGGCAGACACCGCCATCCACCCCTTGCAAGACGTGTTGGGCTTGGGTGGCGATTGCCGCATGAACCTGCCTGGCGTGGGCGAAGGCTATTGGGAATGGCGTTTCAGCTGGCACCAAGTCCAACCGCAACATGCGCAACAATTGGCAGATCTGTGTCAACTTTACCGTCGCTAATTACCAATAACGACAGCCAGTTGTCCTACTTTACATATCCCGTACTTAGGCTATATTGCACTTATGAGCCATAAAACCCCTTCAAACTTGACGTCCGCCGTGACCAAGCCAAAGCCCTTTTCAATGATTCGGGAGTTTCACCTCGCCGACTGGTTCACACTGGGCAATGCGGTGTGCGGCACGGGTGCGCTGTTTTCGACCATGAGCTATTTGGAAACGCAAGACAAAATGCACATTTATTTTGCTTGTGCCTTGGTCTTGGCTGCCTTGATTTTTGACATCTTTGATGGGCGTATCGCCCGCTGGCGGCAAAAGTCATCCGCACTGGGGCGTGAACTGGATTCCTTGGCCGACATTATTTCATTCGGCGTCGCACCCGCCATCATCGCTTACGGCTGCGGCATGCAGGGTTTTTACGACCGTATTATTTTGGTGTTTTTCGTGGCCTGTGGCGTCTCGCGGCTCGCACGCTTCAACGTCACGGCGGAAGGTTTTGCTGACGAATCTGGCAAAGTCAAGTTTTTTGAAGGCACTCCGATTCCGACTTCCATTGTCTTGGTCGCTGTATTAGCGCTGGCAACCTGGTTTGGCGCAGTACGCGAATCCATGTGGTTTGGTGAATACCTCATTGCTGGCTTCAAATTTCACCCGCTGGTGCTGATGTTTGCGATCTCTGGTTCGTTGATGATTAGCCGTATTCGTGTTCCCAAGCCTTGAGTTTGAAACGCCAAATTTGCCCAGACTGCCTGCGCCCGAAAATCACCTGTATTTGCCATTTAGTATCTACCGTCAATACTGATATTGAAGTATTGATACTGCAGCACCCACTGGAAATATCAGAGACCAAAGGCACTGCACGATTATTGCATTTGAGTTTGCCGAATAGCAAATTATTAACCGGCGAGTTATTTGAAGATGCAACATGGATTTCGGTTAATAATACAATATTGCTCTACCCAGTTACCCCAGAAGATCATTCACTGGGTATTAATGCGCCACCTGAATCATCTGCAAGCTGGTTAAATCAACTGCATCATATTCGATTAATCATTATCGACGGCACATGGCGCAAAAGCCGTAAAATATTGTGCAAAAACCCATATTTGCAAACCTTACCTCGTTTGATTTTGGATGACCTACCCGCTGGGCAATACACCATTCGTAAAGCACGAAAAGCGCATCAACTGTCAACCATGGAAGCTGCCAGTGCGGCATTGGCCCAGATGGAAGGTAACCCAGCAAAATACGAACCGCTGAACGACGCATTTTTGGCTTTCAACACCATGCTTACCGAACAAATGAAGCGTTGCACTTGAAATACGGCACTCAATTGCTATAAAATATATAGCATTTTTTAGGCAAAAAAAATGCATCTAGCCTGCGAATTTACTGCCTAAGAAGCTATAAAATATATAGCAAAATAGCTTTTTTTTGATTTAAATACCTTCTAAAATCACTACTGTCCGAATGGCTGATTTCTCGCTGATGGGCAAAACAGCTTGGTATTCAGCGGAATCATAAAACTTTTCAGCTTTCTCAAAACTTGGAAACTTAACCAATACCAAGCGCTTGGGTGACCACAGCTGCGTTTCTTTGATGTTCATTTTGCCGCCGCGAGCGAGGTATTCGCCACCGTATTTTTCTGCTATCGGGCGGGCTT
Organism: Polaromonas sp.; assembly: GCA_043764955.1. Lineage (GTDB taxonomy): Bacteria > Pseudomonadota > Gammaproteobacteria > Burkholderiales > Burkholderiaceae_C > Aalborgiella. The sequence continues at coordinate 3,116 of JAYUJX010000022.1, read as the reverse complement.
TGAGTTTGTATTCCTCATACGCTTCTGGGTTGGTTAAATCAGTATCGACAACAAGGTAAGCAGCCATTATTTTCTCCCGGTAAAATATTAATTTTAAAAAACTATTTAAACAAGCCAATCAACTTGTAAATACGAACAGCATTGTTGCTATAGATATTCTCTTTTTCCATCAATGGCAAAGAATCCGTGATAGTTTGGCACATGTCAAGCCAAGATTGATAGTCACTTGTCAAATCTAATACTGGCCAATCGCTGCCCCACATCATACGTTCAGATGTAAATATCTTCAATACATACTCGATCCAAGGTTTGCAGTTACTTGTACGAGGTGATTTTTCGGCTTCAGTTAATAAACCAGATAATTTACAAGATACATTCGGCAACTCAGGCAGCGCCGCCATGCCAGCCGCCCAAGGCTGCCAAGCTGCTTCCACGCCACGCGCAATCTCGGGTTTGGCACAGTGGTCAATAACGATAGACAAGTTCGGGTACTCCTTGGCGATTTGTAGAATATAGGGCAAATGAACGGGACGAATCAAAGCGTCAAATACCAAACCTAGCTTCTGCATCGTCGCCAGTGCGGGTTGAACGGCAGGTTGCAAAATCCACGCTGGATCGGGCAAGTCGTGCAACATGGGTCGTAAGCCCTTCAGTTTTGGATGCTCTTTGGAGTGTTTAACGAGTTGCTCGATCTGCAAAACTGCATCTGCAGCGGTGAAATCAACCCAGCCCACAGCACCTAGAACAGCCGAATTTTCCTCCGCCAGCGCTAGCAAATGCAAAGTCTCAGCCACCGTAGGCGCAGCTTGCACGAGAATACCACCCGTGATACCCAGCGGCTCTGCGAGTTTTTGCCAATCTGCCACCGACACATCACGGTAAATCGAACCTATCTCAGGCGTGAGCCAGCCGTAATCACCGCGCGACAACTGCCAGCTGTGAAAGTGTGCGTCGATGAATATGGCTAATGGATCATTTAACTGTTAATTTGGCACAGGAGCATTCGCTGGAATCAAACTCTCGGCTTTGAGCTTTTGCCAAAACGCTGCAGGAATCGGATGCTGCAACATCGCCACAGCATCCGCCCAATGGTTAAGTTGGTTTGCGCCTAGCAAAACCGTATCGACGGTTGGATGTGCCAGCGAAAACTGCAAAGCTGCAGCGCGAAGTGGCACTTTAAATTCTTCGCAAACAACTTCAATCGCCCGCACTCGCTGGACCCACATGGCTGGGGCGCTATCGTAATTGAAAAGCAGTTTTTCTGAACCGCTGACGCCGGTCGCCAAAATCCCCGAATTAAACACGCCGCCAATCGCAATACGCATGCTGCGCTGCTCACAAATGGGCAGCAATTCGGCAAAACCGCTATGGTCAACCAAGGTGTAGCGGCCAGCTAACAAAATGCAGTCCAGCTCGGTTTCTTTGAGAACATCCAAGCAAACTTGCACGTCGTTGACGCCCAAACCGATGGCGCGAATCAAGCCTTCGCGTTTCATTTTTTGCAGCTCAGGAAGGGCTTCATCAATCACTTGGCGCAAAACTTTGGGGTAGTTGTCGCCATGGCAAATCGAGCAGCAATCGTGCACAAAAGCCACGTCTAAATAAGCCATGCCCATACGCTGCAAGCTGTCCTCCACACTGCGGCGTACGCCAGCGGCGCTGTAGTCCCAGTGCTGGTTGTACGGCAAAATATCGACAAAATTGAGCTGATCACGTGCAGCCGTGGCGCTTGGCGTCAAAATACGCCCTACTTTGCTGCTTAACGTGAAGCTGTTGCGCGGTAACTGTCGCAGCGCTTGGCCAAAACGGTGCTCGCTCAAACCGTGGCCATAGTGCGGCGCAGTGTCAAAGGTGGCGCAGCCGTCTTTGATGGCTTGTTGGATGATGCTTTGCGCGTCTGCTTCGCTTACTTCAGTAAAAAGATTGCCCAATGGCGCTCCGCCTAAGCCGAGCTTCAATCCGTTTTGCAATCCGTTTTGTGCACCAAGTTTGGCGTTTTTAAGTGGGGGAAATAAAGTTGTTGTGTTCATGGTCTAAGTGTACGTGTACCATATGATGGTGCGCACGCTAACGATTTAAATTTACTAAATAATCTTACAACCTCATTTAAACAACGACCAAATCACCATGAAATACCGCAACTTAGGCAACAGCAACTTACAAGTCTCCACCCTGTGCTTGGGAACCATGATGTTTGGCGACCAAACGGACAAAGCTGAAGCCAGCAACATCGTTGCTGACGCACATGCCAACGGCATCAACTATATCGACACTGCCGATGTGTACACCAAAGGCGCGTCTGAAGCCATGGTAGGCGAAATTCTCAGTGGCCAGCGGCATGATTGGGTGCTGGCTACCAAGCTGGGCAACCCGATGGCGGATCGCGTGAACGTTGGGCACTATTCGCGCAGTTGGATGATGCAAGAAATCGACGCATCGCTGGCGCGGCTCAAAACCGATTACACCGACATTTTGTACATGCACCGCGACTACAGTGGCATGAATTTAGAAGAGCCACTGCGTGCGCTGGACGCCATGCTGCGCGCTGGCAAGATTCGCTATTGGGGTGTTTCCAACTTACGTGGCTGGCGCATTGCTGAAATGATGAATATTGCCAAGCAACTCGGCATGCCTGGCCCAGTTGTTTGCCAGCCATATTACAACTTGTTGAACCGCATGCCAGAAGTTGAAATTTTGCCAGCTTGCCAGCACTACGGTATTGGTGTGACGTCTTACAGCCCGATTGCGCGTGGTGTGTTGACGGGCAAATACCTGCCGGGTCAGCAACTTGACCCCAACTCGCGCGGTGGTCGTGCAGACAAGCGCATGACAGAGACCGAGCTACGCGAAGAATCTTTCGTCATCGCACAAACGCTGATGAAGTATTGCCATGATAAAGTTGATTCAAAGGTCAGTTTGGCGCAGTTTGCAACAGCTTGGGTGCTGGCGAATCCAGCCATCAGCGCCGTCATCGCCGGGCCGCGCACGCTGCAGCAATGGCAAGATTATTTGCCGGCTTTGGATTATGTGGTAACCGCTGAGGATGAAAAGCTGGTGGATAACTTGGTGCATCCTGGTCATCCGTCTACGCCGGGTTATACCGACCCTGCGTATCC
>JAYUJX010000021.1:0-2616 GCA_043764955.1 Polaromonas sp. | reverse complement strand
ACTGCGTGCCTTGGCTCTTGGCCACTTCAGCCACAATAAAGGTTTGCTCACCGAGCTTGAGCTGGGCGTTGAAGCTGCTCAGCTTGTGTGGTGATATGGTGTTCTTATCCTCAATATGGCTGGCACCCACAGTTACAGGGCCTACCTTGAGTTTCGCATCAACACCACCCACCCAGAATTTTTCACCGCCCTCATCTACTTCATAGGTTGTTCGAATAGACACTGGGTTGCCTACTTCATCCACCGAAGGGATGGCTTTTCTGAATAGCATTTTGCCAGTAAAAGGCTCAAAATCGTAATCAACGAAACGCGTTAGTTCTTCACGCTTTAAAATAATGGATGGTTCGTTGCGATCACGCACCAAGAGCTCCACTTTCTCGGAGTTGGCCACCGCGTTAGGCTGCCCCACCGCATACGGGCCGCTGATGCCTTGTCCAGCTTGCTCGTCTACAAACGCTCTCAACGTGTCCTTGGCTGCCCACAAGTTGACTTTGACGGTGTCATTTTCATAATGCCCTTTTGCGCCGGTCAGACTACGACTGTAACTGCCCAGCTTGTTAGCATCATCTGTTGCGGCCGTGTTGTAGTCGCCATACAGCATGTAGCTCTTGTCTTTGTCAATACGGACATACAAACGACTTTTGCTTTGTGCATCAAAATTTTTGATCGATGCATCGCCATAAATGGGGTAGTAAGTGTTCGGATCAATGTCTCTGAACAGCTTTTGCTGCACGATCTTATCGCTGTCGTAAGCCGCTGTCAGCAAGTATTCTCCTTTGACGGTTCCCTTTATGAACAAGGCTACTCGGCCTGCTGCTGTTTTGCGCGTATTGCCATCGTCAGACTCTGTCGTTTTACCAAAGTTGCGTAATTCTTCTTCAAAGTCAGTTGTCGCGATGTTCGGCGTCAAAGCATCTTTTTTGAACTTGGTCAGACTCAACGAGCCTTCAACCACACCGACCACCAACATAGGACGCAAGTCAGGCAAGAAATCTATCTTACCTTCGACTTTAACTGCGCCTGAACTGACACGAAGCAACGATTCACCAGGGATGGCAGGTGCCACCAAGTTCACGCAGGCCTCGCCGCTTTGGGTCGCCACTTCCATGCTGACGATTTGTTGGCTATAGCCGCCTACACTCAAACGACCCAAGCTAGTCTCAACCAAGAATTTAATCGGTGTCGTGATGACTTTACCTTGCTCGTCATAAGCCTTGAAACTGAGCTTCAAGGTGCTGCGTCCGTCTGCGGGTGCTTTCACATCGGACACGCTGAGCAATACTTTTGAGCCTAGCGGTAGCCCTTTACTTTGCTGCCACAGGCCCAATTCGGCGGAAACTGGCAACCCTGAATTACCATTGTTGATGGCATCAATGTAGCTACCATCTTGACCGCTTTTGAAGGCGACGCCGCTGTTGCAACTGGCGGCAACTTCGCTAGAGATGCTTGGCGGTGCTGCAGCAGCGGATGATGCTTGCGCCCATACGATCGTAGAGACGCTGCTTATGCCTGCCGTCATCAGCATAAAGATAGCCGCTTGCACAGGCTTGCGGCCTAGCTTAAAGGGTGAGTTTGTCCGCATGGTGGTGCTGTCCATAGAGCTTGTCATCGTAGAAGTGCGTGCGTATTGGAGTGTCGTTTTCATTTCACACCTCCCACTGCTGTACCGGTAGATGAGCGCAAGCTTGGGTGCAACAACTCCTGTTCTTTCGAGTCAAATACTATCCCCGGTTTATCTTGTCCTACTTGCTTCAACGGTACTGCCACAGAACCGGCACCACTTTGCTGACGCTGCTCAACTTGCTCTAAGATCTTCGGATAGCAGCTGGACTCAATGAAGTCAGCACGGTACAACTCACCGGCTTTCGGATTCATCAAGATACTGCTGCCTTGACCAACGTTCGCGTTGCTGGTGATGCCCATGCGACTACCAATTGGCATCGTCGTCATATCCACCTTCATAACGTGGCTGATAGCACGTACACCGCAAATGCTGTACTGGCCATTTTCATCGGTGGTGATGTTGGTACCATCCTCCATATACAAACGCACACCTGGTATACCTGGCTCGCCTGCCGTGCACTTACCTGTGACATCTTCCACACATGCATCTTGCACTTTGTTTTGGTTGCAATCTACAAAGACTTTACCAATCACGCAGGCTTCACGTGTGAAGACGCCACGTGTGACTTGGACTTTCGCAGTAGCTAGCAATGATGAACGGGCAAACGGCGCTTTGCCTTGGGCGCGGTTGATACCGTCACCTAAATCAGAACCTACACCCAATCGGACACGGTAACGGATCTCAACAACTTCCTTGCTGGTAATGGTGCCGACGTTATAGACCGTCTGTGGGCCAGGTGCGCCAGCTGGGTCTGCCATCACACTTGTTACGCCGCCACGAATGATCTTCACGGTGCCCAATATGAGCTTGAAGCCCAGCGGCATGTTGTCTGTGATCTTCACATTCTTCGTCGTGCCACCTACAGATTTCACACGTAAACTGTATTCCACTGAGTCGCCTATCTCCGCTTTGTTCAGGTTGACGCGCTTCTCTAGGAACAAACCTGTTTCAATAATGATGGTTGCACAGGTTTTACCACTTTCTTTGGCGTT
>JAYUJX010000020.1:0-9998 GCA_043764955.1 Polaromonas sp. | reverse complement strand
CGGACGACAGTGCCACGCAAACCTTAGACCATTACCAAATCATTCGTCGCAATGGTGCAGTCGTACCGTTTGAGCCTAGCAAAATTGCCGTGGCGGTGATGAAGGCGTTTTTGGCTGTGCATGGCACGCAAGGTGCGGCATCTGCCAGCGTACGCGACACGGTGGATGGTTTGACGCAAGTCGTTATTCGCGCGTTGATGCGCTCACGTCCGGGCGGTGGCACGTTTCATATTGAAGATGTGCAAGACCAAGTTGAATTGGGTTTGATGCGTGGTGGCCATCACGAAGTCGCGCGTGCTTATGTGTTGTACCGCGAAAAGCGTACACAAGAGCGCGCCAAAGTGGTTGCAGAAGAGGCGCCACCAGCACCGGTGCTACATGTCATGGACGGTGGTCAACGTGTTGCATTAGACATGCGCCGTTTGACAGGCTTGATTGAGTCTGCCTGCGCCGGCTTGGGTAAAGATGTGCAAATGGCACCGATTTTGGCTGAAACCCTGCGCAATCTGTATGACGGCGTACCGATTGACGAGGTTTACAAAGCCTCCATCATGGCAACCCGCACTTTGATTGAGAGCGAGCCTGATTACACCTACGTCACCGCACGTTTGCTGTTGCACACCATCCGCCGAGAAGTGCTGGGTGGTGAGGTCGCACAAGAAGACATGGGAGTGCGTTACGCAGAATACTTCCCTCAATTCATCAAAAAGGGCGTCGAGAACGAGCTCTTAGATGAAAAGATGATGGAGTTTGACTTGGCGCGTTTGGGTGCAGCGCTCAAGCCTGAGCAGGATTTGAAGTTTGATTATCTGGGTCTGCAAACCCTGTATGACCGCTACTTTTTGCACGTCCGCAAAGCCCGCATCGAGCTGCCGCAAGCTTTCTTCATGCGCGTTGCCATGGGCTTGGCGCTGCAAGAGGCGGACCGCGAAGCGCGCGCGATTGAGTTTTACGAAGTGCTGTCTTCGTTTGACTTCATGTCCAGCACGCCTACGCTGTTCAACAGCGGCACACGCCGTTCGCAGTTGTCGTCATGCTACTTATCTACCGTGCCAGATGATTTGGATGGCATTTACGAGTTGATCAAAGAAAATGCCTTGCTGTCCAAGTTTGCTGGCGGTTTGGGCAACGACTGGACGCGTGTGCGCGCTCTGGGTGCGCACATCAAGGGCACCAATGGCGAATCGCAAGGCGTGGTGCCGTTCCTGAAGGTGGTGAACGACACGGCAGTCGCGGTAAACCAGGGCGGCAAACGCAAAGGTGCGGTCTGCACTTACTTGGAAACATGGCATTTGGACATGGAAGAGTTCTTGGAGTTGCGTAAAAACACCGGTGATGACCGCCGCCGTACGCACGACATGAACACCGCCAACTGGATTCCCGACTTGTTCATGCGCCGTGTGATGGAAAAAGGCGATTGGACGCTGTTTTCGCCGAACGATGTGCCAGATTTGCACGACAAATTTGGTCGTGACTTTGAAAAAGCCTATGTGGCTTACGAAGCCAAAGCGGCGCGTGGTGAAATCTCCCCATCCAAAACGGTTCAAGCCGCAGATTTGTGGCGCAAGATGCTCACCATGCTGTTTGAAACAGGGCACCCATGGATCACGTTCAAAGATCCTTGCAACATTCGCTCACCGCAGCAGCATGTTGGTGTCGTTCATTCTAGTAATTTGTGTACTGAAATCACATTGAACACCAGTGATACCGAAACGGCGGTTTGCAATTTGGGTTCTGTGAACTTGATGCAGCATTTGAAAGATGGTCAACTCGACCATGTCAAGCTGAAGAAAACGATCACCACAGCGATGCGCATGCTGGACAACGTGATCGACATCAACTACTACGCAGTTAAAAAAGCGCGTGACTCCAATTTGAAACACCGCCCCGTGGGCATGGGCTTGATGGCGTTCCAGGATTGTTTGTACGAGCTGCGCATTCCGTACGCCAGCCAAGCAGCGGTTGAGTTTGCTGATACTTCCATGGAAGCTATTTGCTACTATGCTTATTGGGCGTCCAGCGATCTGGCCAAAGAGCGTGGCAAATACGCCAGCTACAAGGGTTCATTGTGGGACAAAGGCATTTTGCCTTTGGATACCTTGGATATGCTCGCTGAAGAGCGCGGTGGTTTTGTGGAAGTGGATCGTTCCTCCACGATGGACTGGAACGCGCTGCGCAACAAAATCGCACAAGACGGCATGCGCAACTCCAATTGCGTGGCGATTGCCCCAACTGCAACCATTTCGAACATCATCGGCGTGGACGCGTGTATTGAGCCTTGTTTTGGCAACTTGTCGGTCAAATCTAACTTGTCTGGCGAATTCACTGTGATCAACGGCCGCTTGGTGCATGACCTCAAGCGCTTGGGTTTGTGGGATGACGTGATGGTGGTCGACTTGAAGCATTACGATGGTTCATTGCGCCCGATTGACCGTGTGCCGCAAGACATTAAGGCTTTGTATTCCACCGCGTTTGAAGTCGAAACCACTTGGATTGTGGAAGCTGCTGCTCGTCGCCAAAAATGGATTGACCAAGCGCAGTCGCTCAATATTTACATGGCTGGTGTCTCTGGTAAGAAGTTGGATGACACCTATAAGTTGGCGTGGCTGCGCGGTTTGAAAACGACATACTACTTGCGCACAGTTGGTGCGACACACGCAGAAAAATCAACCGTGATGAATGGCCGCATGAATGCAGTCTCATCAGGCGGTCAATCAAGTCAGTCAGGCGCTGAAAGTGCAGCACCAAAGGCGATGAGTGCTTTGGATGCCGCAGCTGCCGCAGCACAAATGCAACTTAGCAGCATGCCTGCAACTGACATTAGATTTTGTGGCGTTGATGATCCAACATGCGAGTCGTGTCAGTAACTAAAAAATTTTTAAAAATTTAGATAAAAAGTTTTGAAAAATATCGATGCAAAATCGCAACACATTGCTATAGAAATTAAATGAGCACTTTCATTTTTTTTCTATAGCTTTCATAATCCACACATTGGAACAAATATGCTAACCTGGGACGACGAAGTTAAGCCCTCACTGCCGACAACACAAAGCCGTGGTTTATCAACAAACCACATGGATGAACGTCCTCTTTTTTCGGCAACTATTCCCGCACAAACTGGCACACCGCAATTGGTGATGCCTTTGCAAACACCTGCTATAAACCAAATAAGTGACCCAATTGCTTCCCCGAGCACAGCTTCCATGTCGGATGCCACTTCTGCGCCTGCAGTACACAAACGCATCAATGCAGCAGACAAGCGCATCATCAATGGTCAAACCGACGTTAACCAATTGGTGCCATTCAAATACAAATGGGCGTGGGAGAAATATTTAGCGACTTGTGCTAACCACTGGATGCCGCAGGAAGTCAACATGACGCGCGACATTGCTTTGTGGAAAAGTCCAAATGGTTTGACAGAAGACGAGCGTCGCTTGGTGAAACGCAATTTGGGGTTTTTTGTGACGGCTGATTCTTTGGCTGCCAACAACATTGTGTTGGGCACTTACCGTCATATCACTGCACCAGAATGCCGTCAGTTTTTGTTGCGCCAAGCGTTTGAAGAGGCGATTCATACTCACGCTTACCAATACATCACAGAATCTTTGGGGCTGGATGAGGCGGAGATTTTCAACGCCTACAACGAAGTGCAGTCGATTCGTGACAAAGACCAGTTTTTGATTCCTTTTATCGATGCCATCAGTGACCCGTTGTTCAAGACTGGTACGCATGAAACCGATCAAACCCTGTTGAAGTCTTTGATTGTGTTTGCATGCTTGATGGAAGGCTTGTTCTTCTACGTGGGTTTCACGCAAATTTTGGCTTTGGGCCGTCAGAACAAAATGACGGGAGCAGCCGAGCAGTACCAGTACATTTTGCGCGATGAGTCCATGCACTGCAATTTCGGTATTGATTTGATCAACCAGCTGAAACTGGAAAACCCAGGCTTGTGGACGCCAGAGTTCAAAGCTGAAATCAAAGCCCTGTTTTTGAAAGCCGTTGAGCTGGAATACCGTTACGCTGAAGACACTATGCCGCGTGGCGTGTTGGGCATGAATGCATCTATGTTCAAAGGCTATTTGCGCTACATCGCCAACCGCCGTGCGGTGCAGATTGGTTTGGAAACCTTGTTCCCGAACGAGGAAAATCCGTTCCCGTGGATGAGTGAAATGATTGACTTGAAGAAAGAGCGTAACTTTTTTGAAACCCGTGTGATTGAATACCAATCAGGTGGTGCGCTTTCTTGGGATTAAGTGATTTTTAGATTCGGAATACGGAATTTGAGGTATTTGTAGAAACTTGCATGCATGATTGATTTGGCCAAAGAGCTGAGCTGTCTTGTGTGCTTACCCTGTTCATGCTGCTGCAGCGCGCGAAAGTGCGATGCAACAACATGAATCGCTTTGTGTATAAAAATACAAACACGAAGTGCTCTTTGACATGTAAACAAGGAGAAAATAATGGCAACTGCGAAAAAACCGGCCGCAAAAAAGGCCCCTGCGAAGAAAGCTGCTCCAGCGAAAAAAGCTGTAGCTAAGAAAGCCGCTCCAGCGAAGAAAGCTGTAGCAAAGAAAGCTCCGGCTAAGAAAGTTGTCGCTAAAAAAGCGCCTGCTAAGAAAGCCGCTCCGGCGAAAAAAGCTGTAGCAAAGAAAGCCCCGGCCAAGAAAGTCGTCGCTAAAAAAGCACCGGCCAAGAAAGCCGTCGCTAAAAAAGCCCCGGCCAAGAAAGCCACTCCAGCGAAAAAAGCTGTAGCAAAGAAAGCACCGGCTAAAAAAGCTGTTGCTAAAAAAGCCCCTGCCAAAAAAGCTGCTGCTAAAAAGCCTGCCGCTAAAAAAGCCAAGGCGCCAGCCAAGAAAGCCGCGAAAACACCCGTTGCCGCCAAGCCTGCACCTGCCTCTGCAGCTCAAACAACCTTGAGCCCTCAAGCTGCTTGGCCTTTTCCAACTGCGAAAAAGCCGTGATGCAAACGAGTCAACTGACTTAGAGCTTTGCTTTAAGTCGTTGTACTTTCAACCCGTTATCGCAAGACAGCGGGTTTTTTATTGTCTAGAAATTTACATGAAGATGCAGTATTTGCTATAAATTAAATAGCATTAAAAATAATAAATACGCCGGTTAGAGGCTTAAATCATCTAAATTTAGTTGATAATTCTGACCACCCCGTTGTGCTATTTTGATAGCGCCTAATTGGTTTCCCAACTTGGCGCACTGCGCCAATGGCCAGCCTTTTTCCAAGCCGAACAACAATGCACCACGGAAGGCATCACCACAACCCGTGGGATCAACCACGCTAGTTGCAATAACTGGTGCAACAATAGTTTTTTCGCCATCCACCCAAACTTCGCAGCCGTGTTCGCCTAAAGTGACGATCAAAGCTTTGACTTTTTTGGAAATCTCTGCATTGCTCAGCCCAGTGCGGTCGCTCAACATCTTGCCTTCGTAATCGTTCACGGTGACCCAAGTTGCCAAATCGATGAAGTGCGCTAAATCTTTGCCATCAAACATCGGCAAACCTTGACCTGGATCGAACACAAAGGGAATGCCAGCGGCATGGAACTGCTCAGCATGTTCCAGCATCGCATCACGGCCATCTGGTGACACGATGCCGATTTTGATGTCGTCCCGTGCTACCACTTTGGTGATGTGGGCTTGCATCATCGCGCCGGGGTGGAAGGCGGTGATTTGGTTGTTGTTGGTGTCTGTCATGATCATGGCTTGTGCCGTGTAGGTGTCGCTTACCTCGCGGACAAACTCGGTGCTCATGCCCAATGTTGTGATGCGTTTGGCGTAATCTGCGCCGTCGCTGCCTACGGTTGCCATGATCAATGGTATGCCACCCAGTTGCTTCAATGCGTAAGCAATATTACCCGCACAGCCGCCAAATTCACGGCGCAGCGTTGGCACAAAAAATGACACATTCAAGTTGTGAATTTGATCGGGAAGGATTTGATCGGCAAACTTGCCTTCAAAATTCATGATGCTGTCAAAGGCTAAAGAGCCACAAATAATTGCTGCCATATGCGCTAAGGTCTCAAGTTACGTTAAAAATAGGTCTGCAGGAGCCTGTTTAGGCTAATTTTGTTACGGATAAAAAAGTAAAACCCGGTAACCAGAAACGGGTGCCGTGGCTGGGTTGGCGTTCACCGCCACTGTGATCTCACCCGTCCAATCGCCATTGGCAGCAAGCGTAGCGCCATTGAAGCCGAGGTCTTTGGCTAACAATACGCGCCGTAAAACGGGTTTATCACCCGCTTCTGTCAGCGTTAATTCAACAGCTGGCATGGCCACGGGTATGTCCGAGCTGTTTTTTAAGGTGAGCTTGAGGGCGTAAGCATGAGCTTGCGCGGCATCGCTCAAAGTATTTCCAGCAACAGCGGGTGCTTTTTGAAAGCTTGAGCTGTCGATTTTGAAAGCTTCAATATTTTTAAAAGGCGCCATCTTGCAGCCCACGGCTTGGCAAATAGATTCAAAACTCGTTGCCAGTGCTGGGTTGGCTGCCGCAAGGTGGTTGCGCTGGCTAAACACCACTTGAAAAAACAACAAACCAGCTAAACCAACACATGCGGTGCGCAGACTGGTGGTCACACTTTTTTGTTGCCAAAATGCTTTGTTTTTTGCCACCTTGACGAATGAAAGATCCGTTGCAGTATGTTCTTTAGAAAGCGATAAATTGGTCTTAGACGGCGTATTTATTGACTTAGTAGCTATATTTTTAGGTGCAAAGGCAATATCTTTAGCAAAATTAATAGCCGCCGTTGGACTTGCCGCATTTGTTGTGCTTGTCACACTTGATGCGGTAGCCGTACTTTTGGTGACGTTTTCAGGCGGGCTGGTTTTTGGCCAGGGGTTCGCTTCATCAGGCGCTGCTGCATGCGCAGCCGCATCAAAAACCTCGGCACAGCGGCCACAGCGCACCCAGCCTTTTGATACTTTGAGCTGGTCTGGGACGATTTTAAAAACCGTGTCGCAGGCGGGGCAGCGTGTTTTGAGGCTCATAAAATGCAATCAACCATGATGAAACCAACTATAGCGTGGCGGTCATCAATATCCAGCCATCTTCCGTGTCTGATACGGTCAGTTTGCAATAGGGTGCATAGGCTAGTTTGAGCTCTTCCTCTTGGCGCGCCAAGATGCCGGCTAAAACCAAAGAGCCACCTTTTGCAACACGGGCACACAAAAGCGGCGCTAGTACTTTAAGCGGGGATGCCAAAATATTGGCAAGAACGGTTTGGTAGTGACCACTCACTTTTTCGGGAAGCCCCGTGCTCAGTGTCACGTGGTTGGCCTCGGCGTTCAAAAGTGTTGATTCAACGGCTGCGGGGTCAATGTCCACCGCATCAATCTCAACCGCGCCAAACTTCGCAGCACAAATGGCCAAAATACCGGAACCACAACCGTAATCAAGCACGCGTTTGAATTGGTTCACTGCATCTTGCTGCTTGGCGATCCACTTCAAGCACATGCGCGTGGTCGGGTGCGTACCAGTGCCAAAAGCCAAGCCTGGATCGAGCCGAATCACTTGTTTCGCCACTGCTGGTGGTTCATGCCAAGTCGGTACAATCCAAAACTCAGGGGTGATTTCGACGGGCGCAAACTGCGCTTGTGTCAAACGCACCCAGTCTTGATCCACGAGTGCGACAACGCCTAAAAGCGAGCAAGCGCCAAAAAAGTCTTGTGCAGGCAGCAATTGTGCCGCTTCGCGCGCCTGTGCTTCGGTGCTGAACAAGGCTGTCACGCGGCTGCGTTGCCAGCCGCCTTTCGGTGGCGGCATATCAGGTTCGCCAAACAAGGCTTGCTCGGCATCGGTGGCAGCATCCGCATCTTCCACCGACACGCTGAGCGCATCTAAGGCTTCAAGTGCTTCACTCAGCTCGTCGATATGTGCCTCGGGGCACATGATTTTCAGTTCAAACATGAATGATTTGGGTGTGTGAATTGAGGTGGCTCAACGCTTGTGTTGCAGCAACCACTCTTCGAGGTAATGAATATTGGTGCCACCCGCCATGAATTTGGCATCCACCATCAAATCACGGTGCAGTGCAATGTTGGTATTGATGCCTTCCACCAGCGTTTCAGCCAGGGCGGTACGCATGCGTGCCATCGCTTGCTCACGTGTGTCACCGTGCGTGATGATTTTGCCGATCATGCTGTCGTAGTTTGGCGGCACAAAATAGTTGGTGTAGACGTGTGAATCCACCCGTACACCTGGGCCACCTGGCGCATGCCACATGGTGATGCGGCCTGGCGACGGCGTAAATTTGTACGGGTCTTCAGCATTGATGCGACACTCAATTGAATGGCCACGCATTTCAACTTGCTTTTGCGTGAACGGCAATTTTTCGCCCGCAGCCACCATGATTTGCGTTTTTACAATATCGATACCGGTTACCATTTCTGTGATGGTGTGCTCGACTTGTACGCGGGTGTTCATTTCGATGAAGTAGAACTCACCGTTTTCAAATAAAAATTCAAATGTACCGGCACCGCGATAGCCAATCTTTTTACACGCAGCGACGCAGCGCTCACCAATGCGGTCAATCAACTTACGCGGAATGCCTGGTGCTGGCGCTTCTTCAATGATTTTTTGGTGTCTACGCTGCATGGAGCAATCGCGGTCACCCAAATACACGGCATTTTTATGCTTGTCGGTCAAAATCTGGATTTCAACGTGGCGCGGGTTTTGCAGGAATTTTTCCATGTAAACCGCCGGGTTGCCAAAGGCCGCGCCGGCCTCGGCCTTGGTCATTTGCACCGCATTGATCAACGCTGCTTCGGTGTGCACCACCCGCATGCCACGCCCGCCACCGCCGCCAGCGGCTTTGATGATGACGGGGTAACCCACAGATTTTGCAATGCGACGCACCATAGCTGGGTCATCCGGCAATTCACCTTCTGAACCTGGCACGCACGGCACGCCCGCTTTGATCATCGCTTGTTTGGCAGACACTTTGTCGCCCATGATGCGGATAGATTCAGCGGTTGGGCCAATGAATTGGAAGCCGCTTTTCTCCACACGCTCTGCAAAATTAGCGTTTTCGCTCAAAAATCCGTAACCAGGGTGAATGGCTTCAGAATCTGTCACTTCAGCGGCTGAAATAATCGCAGGCATGTTGAGGTAGCTCAAAGCGGAAGCAGCAGGGCCAATACAGACGGCTTCATCGGCCAGTTTGACGTATTTGGCATCTCTGTCGGCTTCAGAGTAAACCATCACAGCCTTGACGCCCAGTTCACGGCAGGCGCGTTGAATGCGCAGCGCGATTTCGCCTCGATTAGCGATCAGGATTTTCTTGAACATATTAGGCAATCACCACCATTGGTTGACCATATTCAATCGCTTGGCCGTTTTCGCACAAAATTTGCGTCACAGTGCCAGACATGTCGGCTTCAATTTCATTCAAAATCTTCATCGCTTCAATGATGCAAACGGTGTCACCCACTTTGACGACATCGCCAATTTCTACGAACGACTTGGCGCCTGGGCTGGCCGCACGGTAAAACGTGCCAACCATAGGCGACTTAACGCTATGACCGACAGCGACTGGCTCAGCCGCTGGAATCGGCGCAGCCTCAATGGCAGAACTCGCAGGCGCTGCAGCATATTGCATGGGCATTGACTGTTGCTGCGGGTTGTGCGCCATGACGTTTTGCACATAGGGTGCGCCACCACCGCCTTTGACGATGCGAACCGTACCTTCAGCTTCCGTGATTTCTAATTCTGTGACGTTGGAATCTGATACCAAGTCGATCAAAGTTTTTAGTTTGCGTAAGTCCATGCCAGTGTGCCTCGTGTTTTTCTTGAAAATTGCAATTTAACCTAAAAATGACTTAAATATCATCATTGGCGGTTAATTTTCTTTAATTGATATCAATTAACGTTAATTTTATAAATGTAGATGAATGATTATTGGGTGCCTATTGCGCTGCAGCCAACCAAATTTTCAAGTCATCCTCACTCAGTTTGCCCATTTTACGCTGCAACACGCTTCCATCTGCCGCCA
>JAYUJX010000019.1:0-10054 GCA_043764955.1 Polaromonas sp. | reverse complement strand
CGGTTGAGGTGTCAGCGTTTGATTTTGTGGCGTGACGGCGGCAGCGCGACGACCAGAGCGCAGGGGTTTGCCTGCAACCAACCGGTCGGCTGCGTTGTCCAGCTCGTACAAAGCAACGCGGGCGCGGCTTAAAACGCTGTTCACGCCAGGCTCCGCTTCTGCCACTTGTTGCGCCACTATGCTGATCATGTCAGGCGCACGTTCAATAACGCGCACAAATTGCCCACCAAAGGCCATAACCCCCAAGGCCAGAACACCAACCACAATGAGAAGAGTCAACATGGTGGCGACCACCACGCTGCGTAACCAGTGGGTGAGACGTATCGTCAAAGGCATGACCAAGATGGCCAACATTAAACCGGCAACCAAAGGGATGAGAAAGCGTTGCCCCCACCAAAGCGCAACGATAACTGCCAATGTAGCCATGACTGTCGTGGCCGTACTTGAGCGAGTGTATGGTGCGGGTTGCTGGGGTAGATGCTTGTGTGTTTTCATGGGCTATTTTATGATTTTTAAGCCGAATAGTCTTGCTGTGAAGGTATCAGCTGCTCCGATACTGACACGTTCGTCAACTGCTGTACGGTGCCGCACGCGGCGAGTTGTTTTTATATAACAGCGCTATGTTCGCTAACGCACGGTCATTTTTTTTGATTTCTTTATCATAAAACCATGCTGAACATACAGCCATTTACCAATGGCATTGGTGTTGGCTGAGAGTGAATAAGCAACTTGTTGCACATACTATTTTTAAACTGAAAGGATTTGTTATGAATAAATATTTATTAGCTACAGCAATTTTGACGGTACTGGGCTTGTCTGCTTGCGACAGGCCTACAGTCATCATGCCTACAACGCCTGTTGCCGTGCCTGGGCCCGCCGGCCCGCAAGGTGCAACTGGCAGTCAGGGTGCTGATGGCAATACGGGTAGCACAGGCAATACAGGAAACATTGGGGCAACGGGTAGCCAAGGTAATCAGGGAAATGACGGTACCAAAGGCGATACAGGAAAAGCGGGTGAAGCTGGTGGAACAGCCATTATTGTTGTGCCAGCCGAAACGCCACCAGCAAAATAAATTTAAGAATCGATTTGTATAAGACGTTACACATCAGCTTTTAGGAGAAACTCATGAGCTTAGGAACCATCCTGTTGATTATTTTGATTTTGATACTGGTAGGCGCGTTACCTAGCTGGTCGCACAGCAAAAGTTGGGGTTACGGCCCCAGCGGTGGTATCGGACTGATCGTGCTCATCATTGTCGTGTTGTTGGTGATGGGGCGAATTTAACGCAGATCCCTTTCCAAGTTCTGCAGTTGAGCGAGTTTTGCATGGGATAATCTTGCTGTGAAGCTCGCTAGGCCGTCGCTGGTGCATACCGCAAGGACGACGCGTAAGCGTCGTGTGGGAAACCAAGCACTGGAGGAACGTCCGGACTGCATAGGACAGCGTAGCAGCTAACGGCTGCCCACTGAAAGGTTGCAAAACTATAAGGTGAGGATTAGAGCAACAGAGACGAGCCGTTTAAGTACGGGTGAAACGGGCAATCTCTACGCGCAGCAATACCAAATAGGCTCTCCTGAGGAGATTAGTTTCGACGAATTTTCTTGCCTAGCGGTTCGCTAGGAGAGAGGGCGGGTAGGTAGCACCGAGCTTTGGGGTGACCCAAGGCCAAGATGAATGACGGTCACGGCGCAACTTTCGGGTTGCACCGCACAAAATCCGGCGTATCGGCGAGCTTCACATTTTTTGGTTTAAAAATAGGGATGTAAAAAAGCCTGATTTATATATATAAATCAGGCTCTAGCCAGCGTATTCATTGCCTAGAGTGCTATATTTATAATAAAAAAATTGTTTACCGTCTAGCCGCCGCCCAAGGTGCGATCACGTTGTAATAATCATTGGCCGTGATGATGACGCCCGGTGCTGGTGTGTAGTTAGCTGTTGGGCCACCGCAATAAGTTGGCGCAGAGTAAGCATTATGGATAGGGCGCAAGCCAAAATCATAAGTGCCATAATAATCAATCAAATCACGCGCCACTTGCTGACCTTGTCCAGAATTGGCATCTAAAAAGATGTCTTCAACGCAAACCGTGCCATTACCAACGTTGAGGTTGTCAACCGACAAAAAGGCGTGAGGCTGGCCGGGTACAGTAACTACCTCTGTGTCGCCTCCGCCGCAGGCGCTCAAGACGGCAATGCTAGCGGCAACAAGAGTGAGTTTTAGAGATTTTTTCATACAATTCCTTTGCAGAGACTTAAAGTAGTTGAAGCGTAATTAGAATCTTCATCATGGCAGACTTCTGGCCTGACTTATGTTGCTTAACGCACACTAGGCTAAATAGTTACGTAAATTCTGCTTAGAAATTGTCTGAATTTGTTACCTGAGCTATTTTGTTTAAAATTTATTACCGAATTTTTTTACTCTTTGACGCAATCAGCAAAGTAGTGCTTCTTGCCATCTTCGCCGTCTTCCGCTACCAAGCCGTGAATATCCGTCTCAAAGCCGGGGCATTGCGCATTGAATTCGCGTGAAAACTTGAGGTAGTCGACTATTTTTTTGTTGAAAACTTCGCCCGGAATCAGTAACGGAATGCCCGGAGGATACGGTGTAACCAAGCCCACGGTAATGCGGCCTTCTAGGTCGTCAATCGCCACGCGCTCCGTTTTGCGCTGCGCAATGTGGGCATAGGCGTCGCTGGGCTTCATGGCTGGTTTGAGGTCGCTGAGGTACATATCAGTTGTTAAACGTGCAATGTCGTACTTGGCGTACAAGGTGTGCAGGTGGTGGCACAAGTCCGCCAAGCCCATTTTTTCGTACTTGCGGTGCTTTTGGCAAAACTCGGGCAAAATACGCCACATGGGTTGGTTTTTGTCGTAATCGTCCTTGAACTGCTGCAGCGCCGTCAGCATGCTGTTCCAGCGGCCTTTGGTAATGCCGATGGTGAACAAGATGAAGAAGCTGTAGAGTCCTGTTTTCTCAACCACCACGCCGTGTTCAGCCAAGAATTTCGTCACGATGCTGGCCGGAATGCCAGTTTTTGAAAACTTGCCGTTCAAGTCCATGCCAGGAGTGACTATGGTGGCTTTGATAGGGTCCAGCATGTTAAAGCCGGTGGCCATTTTGCCAAAACCGTGCCAGTTAACACCTGCTTTGGCAGATTTTGACTCGCCCTTGATGATCCAATCACTCGCGCGACCCATGCCTTCTTCTGCAAATTTCTCTGGCCCCCACACCTTGAACCACCAGTCTTTGCCGTATTCTTCGTCGATTTTGCGCATGGCACGGCGGAAGTCCAGCGCTTCTAAGATGCTTTCTTCCACCAAAGCTGTGCCACCAGGCGGCTCCATCATGGCAGCAGCCACATCGCAGCTGGCAATGATGCTGTATTGCGGCGACGTTGAGGTGTGCATCAAATACGCTTCGTTGAACAAATGCCTATCTAATTTAACAGTTTGCGAGTCTTGCACCAGCACGTGACTGGCTTGGCTGATGCCGGCCAATAGCTTGTGGATGGACTGCGTCGCATAAACCACTGCCGTTTTTGGACGGATCCGGTTTTTACCCATCGAATGGTAGGTGCCGTAAAACGGGTGAAATGCGGCGTGGGGCAGCCAAGCTTCGTCAAAATGCAAATTTTCTACGTAGCCATCAAGCATGCCTTTGATGGTTTCGGTGTTGTACAGCACGCCGTCGTAGGTGCTTTGGGTGACGGTCATCACACGGGGTTTTACTTTTTTTGCGTCTACGCCTTTTAATAAAGGGTTAGCCTTGATTTTTGCTTGGATGGCTGCTGGCTCGAACTCTTCTTTCGGAATCGGCCCGATGATGCCAAAGTGATTCCGTGTGGGCTTCAAAAACACCGGAATCGCCCCCGTCATGATGATGGCGTGCAAGATGGACTTGTGGCAATTGCGGTCCACCACCACCACGTCGTTGGGGGCAACCGTGTGGTGCCAGACCATTTTGTTGCTGGTGGAGGTGCCGTTGGTCACAAAAAAGCAATGGTCAGCGTTAAAAATTCGCGCCGCATTGCGCTCGCTTTCGCCAATCGCGCCATTGTGGTCCAGCAATTGGCCGAGTTCTTCCACCGCGTTGCATACGTCAGCGCGCAGCATGTTTTCACCATAAAACTGGTGGTACATCTGGCCTACTGGGCTTTTCAAGAAGGCGACGCCGCCAGAATGACCAGGGCAGTGCCAGCTGTATGAGCCGTCTTCGGCGTAATCGAGCAGCGCTTTGAAGAACGGGGGTTGTACGCCTTCTAAGTAACTTTTCGCCTCGCGAATGATGTGGCGAGCCACAAACTCGGGTGTATCTTCAAACATATGAATGAAACCATGCAGTTCACGCAAAACATCGTTAGGAATGTGGCGCGATGTTTTGGTCTCGCCATAAACGTAAATCGGCACTTCTAAATTCTTGCGGCGCACTTCTTCAATGAAATGGCGTAAATTCAGCACAGCCGGGTCTAAGTCTGGACCCGGGGTGAATTCATCATCATCCACCGACAAAATAAAGGCGCTGGCGCGGCTTTGCTGTTGCGCGAATTGGCTCAAATCGCCGTAACTGGTGACGCCCAAGACCTCAAAACCCTCGCTTTCGATGGCTTGTGCCAAGGCGCGAATACCTAAACCTGAGGTATTTTCCGAGCGGAAATCTTCGTCAATGATGATGATAGGGAAGCGAAATTTCATGGCGGTGCATTAAATGGCGTTAAAAATTAAAAATCACAAGAAATCTGAGAATAGGCTGGAAGTGTAAGGAAATATTGAGTCACAACGTGCGCATAGGCGGTTATGAGGGCATGATTCGGTCAAAATGTGGCTTAGATGTGGTTATGGTTACACAAAAAGGGGATTTATGGATCATTCAACGCTTTGGTGGATATTGGCTGGGGTGGCGGTAGCGGCAGAGTTAATGACTGGGACGTTTTATTTGCTCATGTTCGCAACAGGTTTGGCTGCCGCTGCCATTTCCGCACACCTTGGTACAAACTTATCGATGCAATTCGTTATTGCTTCTGTGGTCGGTGGTGGGGCGGTTATTGCATGGCATTTTTTGCGTGCGAAAAATGCAGGTGGTAAACATGCGGAATTCAACAGCGATGTGAATATGGATATTGGGCAATCTGTCTATGTAGAAACTTGGCTGCCAGACGGTACAAGCAATATTAAATACCGTGGTTCAAACTGGACAGCACAGCTGCAGGCGGGTAGCTCGTCAGGCCCTGGTAATTACTGCATTGAGCAAATCACTGGCAGTCGCTTGATCGTTAAAAAACTTTAAATTACACAAGGAATTCTCATGGATATTTCAATGGTCGTCATCGTTATAGCTTTCGTTACTATTATTTTTATCATAAAAACCATCAAAATAGTGCCTCAAACGAATGCATGGGTTGTGGAAAAACTGGGCAAATATCACACTACCCTAACGCCAGGTTTAGGCTTTATCAACCCCTTTCTATCTAAAGTCGCCTACAAACATAGCCTCAAAGAGATTACGCTTGATATTCCTAGCCAAGTTTGTATCACCAAAGACAACACACAGTTGCAAGTGGATGGCGTGTTGTATTTCCAAGTGACAGACGCCATGCGAGCAAGTTATGGTTCTAATAATTACGTCATGGCGATTACGCAACTCGCACAAACGTCGTTGCGTAGCGTGATTGGTAAATTAGAGCTCGATAAAACCTTTGAAGAGCGCGACATCATCAACGCACAAGTGGTTGCGGCGATTGATGAGGCAGCGCTGAACTGGGGTGTGAAAGTGCTCCGTTATGAAATCAAAGACCTGACACCACCGAAAGAAATTCTGCATGCCATGCAAGCGCAAATCACCGCTGAGCGTGGCAAGCGCGCTTTGATTGCGGCATCTGAAGGTCGCCGTCAAGAGCAAATCAATATCGCGACTGGCGAGCGTGAGGCTTTCATTGCTCGCTCAGAGGGCGAAAAAGCCGCTGTCATCAACAAAGCGCAAGGCGAAGCTGCGGCCATATCTGCGGTGGCAGATGCCAATGCCCATGCGATCCAAGTCGTCGCCAATGCGATTCGTCTGCCTGGTGGTGCTGAAGCGGTGCAACTCAAAGTCGCCGAAAGAGCGCTCGATGCCTATGGCAATGTGGCTAATGCCGCAGCCACCACCTTGATCGTACCCAGTGACATGAGCCAAGTCGCCACCTTGATTGCTTCAGCTATGAAAATGGTACAAACTACCAAAGTTTAATTCATCGTCATAGAGAAATTTTGATAAAGAGTCGTCATGAAAATCATAGATTCCATCACCACCCAAGCCGCTGGTATAGCTGCGATACGCAAACAAATTCACGCAAATCCTGAGCTGTGTTTTGCCGAAGTGCAAACGGCTGATTTGGTCGCAGCTAAGTTGACGGAGTGGGGTATTCCCATGCACCGTGGCATGGGCACAACAGGTGTGGTTGGCATCATTAAAAACGGCACTTCTGATCGTGCTATTGGCCTGCGAGCCGACATGGACGCGCTGCCCATGCAAGAGTACAACACCTTTGCTCATGCCAGTAAAAACGCTGGCAAGATGCATGCTTGCGGACACGATGGCCACACGGCAATGCTGTTGGCCGCAGCGCAGCACTTGGCTAAAAACCGCAATTTTGACGGCACGGTGTATTTGATTTTCCAACCCGCTGAAGAAGGCGGTGGTGGCGCGCGCGAGATGATCAAAGACGGCTTGTTTGAAAAGTTTCCGATGGAAGCCGTCTACGGTATGCACAATTGGCCAGGCATGCAGGTGGGTAAATTTGCGGTGAGCGCAGGGCCGGTGATGGCCTCTAGCAATGAATTCAAAATCGTCATCCATGGCAAAGGTGGTCATGCCGCCCTGCCGCACGATGGTATTGACCCCGTTTTGGCAGCGTGCCAAATGGTGCAAGCGTTTCAAACCATCATCAGTCGCAACAAAAAGCCAATTGAAGCTGGCGTCATCTCAGTCACCATGATTCACGCGGGTGAGGCGACCAATGTGATTCCCGATAGTGTGGAAATCCAAGGCACGGTGCGCACTTTCACCTTGGAGTTACTAGATTTAATTGAGACGCGCATGCGCGAGATTGCAGAGCACACCAGTGCCGCGTTTGGCGCCACCTGTGATTTTGAGTTTGACCGCAACTACCCGCCGACGATCAACTCGGAAGCAGAAGCAAACTTTGCAGCCCAAGTGATGGGTGACATCGTGGGCGCAGCCAATGTGCTGAAGCAAGAGCCGACCATGGGAGCTGAAGACTTTTCATACATGCTGCTGGCAAAACCCGGTGCGTACTGTTTTATCGCCAATGGTGAAGGCGATCATCGCGTTATTGGCCACGGCGGTGGGCCATGCATGTTGCACAATCCCAGTTACGACTTCAATGACGATTTGATACCGCTGGGAGCGACGTTTTGGGTGCGTTTGGTGGAAGAGTCTTTGAAAGCTGGCACTGTTGGATTGATGGAATTGAAGAAATGATTGGCGCAATCGGGGTCATAGATGCGTTTTCCACCAGTTACGCGCAGGCTCGGGTTAAGTTTTTAGAGGCTGCGGCGACGGTGGGCTTGCAGTTTGAGTCGTTTAGCTTATCTCAGTCAAACAAAGACGTCGTTATGCTTGCGCTAGATGCCGCTGTTCAAAAGCCGCCAAAACCTCAAAGGGGTGAGGGCGCTCTGGTTGAAAAGTTGCTGGTTGTGAGTTCTGCCAATAAAGCTGCAGATAGCTTTGGTGGATCAGGCGTGCAGGTGTATGTTTTGCATGATGTTGAGTGGATGGAAAAAGTCCGCGCGGCAGGCGTGTCTGTGTTGTATTTGCATGGTTCGGACCAATCTCTGGCAGATGTCGTTAAAAAGCACGTTTCTGCTGCTAAAAAGGTGATTTTGTTGGATATTTCCACTCCCAATAGCTTGAAAGACACGGTTTTTGAGGCTTTGGCGGCGGCTAAACTAGACGAAAAGTGCAAATTTTCCGCAGTGAAACCTATCACGGCAGGTGCTCCAGCTTGGGAAGGGCAGACTATCAGCCTGGCAAGGCAAGCTTTGTTTAAAGCGGTAGATGCGTTAGTTAAAGCTTAAATTAAAAAATCGTAGAAAAATTCGTATGGATAAGACAGTGAACATGCCGCTAGACGTGGTGATCATGGCAGCGGGCAAGGGCACGCGGATGAAAAGCTCGCTGCCCAAAGTGCTGCACCGTTTGGGTGGCAAGCCGCTTTTGGAGCATGTGATTGATGCGGCAGCGCAACTGAACGCCAGAAGCGCTGTGGTGATTACGGGGCATGAATCCAAAGTAGTTCAAAATGCTATTAAATTGATAGCTTTTGAGGCTTTAAATACGCCGGATAGAGCCATATTGAATGCCTACAAATCGATAAACTCAGTACTTCAAGAGCCGCAGCTGGGTACGGGACACGCCGTACTGCAAACCGTGCCAGTTTTGCCCGATGATGGCATGGTTTTGGTACTCAGCGGCGATGTACCGTTGACGCAGGTTGACACCTTGCAAGACCTGATAGTGACGTCTGGCGGTGACAAATTGGCGCTGTTGACGATTGATTTTGAGAATCCAGCGGGTTATGGTCGTGTCGTTCGTAGAGGTAGTCATAGCGGCGACAAAGTAACCGCCATCGTCGAGCAAAAAGACGCAAATGAAGCTCAAAAAGCTATCAAAGAGGTTTACAGCGGCATCATGGCTGTCCCAGCCAAATTGTTAAAGGGCTGGCTGGCGCGGTTGGACAACAAAAATGCCCAAGGCGAGTATTACTTGACGGATATTGTGAAATTCGCCGTCGCGGATGGTTTGACGGTTGTCGCTCACAAAATTGACGATGCAGCGCAGGTGGCGGGTGTCAACAGCCCGGTGCAATTGGCTGAGCTGGAGCGCGTTTACCAATTGCGCCAAGCCAAAAGATTCATGGAGCAGGGTGTGCGACTGGCTGATCCGGCACGGTTTGACTTGCGCGGCAGCTTAACGTGTGGCCAAGACGTGGAAATTGATATCAATTGTATTTTCTCAGGCCAAGTGAGTTTGGGCTCTGGTGTGAAAGTGGGCGCTCAATGCGTGATTTCTAACGCGGTGATTGCCGATGGTGCGGTGATTCACCCGTTTACCCATATTGAAGGTGAAAAACTTGGCGTTTCAGTGGGCGCGGGTGCGTTGATTGGCCCCTTTGCACGGCTGCGGCCAGGCACAGAATTAGGCAAAGCAGTGCATATTGGCAACTTTGTCGAGATCAAAAACGCGACTTTGGCCGATGGCGCTAAGGCCAACCATTTGGCGTATTTGGGCGATGCGACCGTGGGTGAACGGGTCAATTTTGGCGCAGGCAGCATCACCGCCAACTACGATGGTGCAAACAAACACCGCACCGTGATTGAAGCCGATGCGCATGTGGGCAGCAATTGCGTGTTGGTCGCGCCGGTGACCATTGGCGCGGGTGGCACCGTGGGCGGTGGTTCGACCATCACCAAAAGCACGCCAGCAGGTGGGCTCAGCGTGGCGCGGGGCAAGCAAGTCAGCATTGCCAACTGGCAGCGGCCTAAAAAGATCGCTAAATGAATATAGCTCATCGATTAAAACCAAATCCGTTCGGACTGAGCCTGTCGAAGTTCTCACGAACCCTTCGACAAGCTCAGGGCGAACGGTTTAAGAGTGCTCGATAAGGCAGTCACAGAGTCATGTCATCTTTTCGGTCATTAGCAGATTTAATCCAAGTTAAGCAGACTTTGGCTGATCAGCAAGCCAAACATGCTGCAGACGAAGCTGCGAAAAAGGCGGCAGCAGCTTTGAAACTTGCCAATAAAAACCTCTTTGCAAGTAGTGTAGGTAACGTGCAGCCGATATCGATTGAGCCTAAGGTGCTATCAAAAACAAAGCAACCGGAACCCAACCCCGTGCAACAAAAGCGCGACGATGCGGCTGTGCTACGCGAGTCTTTGAGTGACGCGTTTGACGTTGAATCGCTCTTGGATATTGACGATTCTCTGAGTTTTCGTCGTCCTGGTATCGGCACAGATGTGACTAAAAAACTGCGTCAAGGTATTTGGACCATCCAG
>JAYUJX010000018.1:0-2644 GCA_043764955.1 Polaromonas sp. | reverse complement strand
GCGGCGCATCAGGCTTGGGTGAAGGCACGGCGCGTATGCTGGCAGCGGCAGGTGGCACGGTTGTGATCGCGGACATGCAGGCCGACAAAGGCGAAGCCATCGCCAAAGAAATCGGCGGCGCGTTCGTCAAGTGCGACGTAACCTCTGAAGCCGATGGCCAAGCCGTCGTCGCCAAAGCCGTTTCCCTGGGCAAACTCATGGGTTTGGTCAACTGCGCAGGCATCGCCACCGGTGAAAAAACCGTTGGTAAAAACGGCCCGCACGCTTTTGAATCATTCAAGCGCACCGTGACGATTAACCTGATCGGCAGCTTCAACATGATCCGCCTAGCGGCTGACGCTATGTGCAAAAACGAGCCAGAATCCACCGGCGAACGCGGCGTGATGATCTCCACCGCCTCAGTCGCAGCCTACGACGGCCAAATCGGCCAAGCCGCCTACAGCGCGTCCAAAGGCGGCGTGGTCGGCATGACTTTACCCATCGCCCGCGACCTGGCCCGCAATGGCATCCGCAACATGACCATCGCCCCCGGAATTTTCGGCACCCCCATGATGTTTGGCATGCCGCAAGACGTGCAAGACGCCCTGGCAGCAGCCGTACCGTTCCCATCACGCTTGGGCACACCGCAAGATTACGCGAAACTAGCCAAACATATTTTCGAGAATGACATGCTGAATGGTGAAGTGATTCGCTTGGATGGCGCGATTCGCCTCGCACCAAAGTAATCTCCGAAATAATTCAGATTTCGATCGCTAAATGCCTGCATGTCTTCGGATGTGCAGGCTTTTTTTCAACTTAAAGATAGGGTAAGATGATTTATTGGGTTTATAAATTGCTATATATTTAATAGCACTTTAGGCAACAAATACGCTGGTTATAGTCATATTCGAGGGATAAAAATGACACATTTCACTAAATTTGGCTATGTGGCCACCTTTGCAGCGTCTTTACTCGCTGGCTGCGTGACAAATCAGCTGCAATTTACCTACACCGCCCCCATCCTGCCCGAAGCCGCCTCTGCCTTCACAGCCAAGCCCGGCTGGGCGACCAAAAAATTTGCAGTCGCTGCGGCGAATCCGCTGGCTACCGATGCGGGTTACCAGATTTTGAAAGCGGGTGGCAGCGCAGTGGATGCTGCTGTGGCGGTGCAGATGGTGCTGGGACTGGTAGAGCCGCAGTCTAGCGGAATTGGTGGTGGGGCATTTTTACTGCACCAGGACGGTAAGCCGAACGGCAAGATGGAGGCTTTCGATGGTCGCGAAACCGCGCCCGCTGCGGCTACGGAGTCACTTTTCATAGGCAAAGATGGCAAGCCGATGGCGTTTACCGATGCTGTCGTCGGCGGTCGCTCAGTCGGTGTACCCGGCACGGTGAAGATGCTGGAGATGGCGCACAAGCAGCATGGCAAGCTGCCGTGGGCAACGCTGTTTCAGCCGGCGATTGCTTTGGCGGAAGGCGGCTTCAAAGTCAGTCCGCGCTTGAACACGCTGCTGACAGTCGAGAAAAACCTCAAAAACGACCCTGTGGCAGCGGCTTATTTTTATGACACGGCTGGCACAGCTTGGCCTGCGGGGCATGTGCTGAAAAACCCAGCCTACGCCGCCGTTTTGCGACAAATCGCAGAAAAAGGATCAAAAGCCATGCATGAAGGCGATATGGCACAGTCAATAGTCAATAAAGTGCGGAATCACCCCACGAATGCAGGGCAGCTGAGCCTGCAGGACTTGACCAACTACGCACCTAAAAAGCGCGAGCCACTGTGTTTTGACTACAAAGTTGACCCCGAAACCTACCAAATCTGCGGCATGCCGCCGCCCAGTTCTGGCGCGATTGCGATTGGGCAAATTTTGGGCATTTTGAACAACACAGTTGCCCCGCAGCTGCCGCTGGATTCTGACACTGTGCCCACTGCCGCCGAGTTGCTCAGCCCTGAATGGCTACATTTGTACCTGGAAGCCTCGCGCCTCGCCTTTGCAGACCGTGCGCAATACGTGGCTGACCCTGATTTTGTTACGCCGCCAGCGGGGAATTGGCAGGAAATGCTGAACCCTGTTTATTTGGCGCAACGTGCGAAACTCATCAGCGACAAGAGTATGAAAACCGCCTCAGCCGGCATACCACTGCCCTATGCTGCTATAAAAACAGGTACGTTAACCCCTGCAAATTTCAAGTATGCACCGATGCCAGACCAGATTGAATACGGCACATCACACATCAGCATCATCGACGCGGCGGGCAACGCGCTGGCGATGACGACGACGATTGAAGGTGCTTTTGGGTCTATGCAAATGGTTTCCCCGAATCCTGCCTTGGCAGGCGGATTCCTCCTGAACAACGAGTTGACCGATTTCAGCTTCGCCCCAGCTGACGCAGCCGGCAAACCCATCGCCAACCGCGTTGAACCCGGCAAACGCCCCCGTTCCAGCATGTCGCCCACGCTCGTTATCGACAAAACCACAGGCCAAATCATCATGAGCGCCGGCAGCCCAGGCGGTGCGCTCATCATCCACTTCACCGCGAAAACGCTGATTGGCACGCTGAACTGGGGCATGAATGCCCAAGAAGCCATCAACCTGCCAAACTTCGGCTCCCTCAACGGCCCCAGCATTTTGGAGGCCAAGCGCTTTCCACCCGCTGTCGTCGA
>JAYUJX010000017.1:0-2647 GCA_043764955.1 Polaromonas sp. | reverse complement strand
GCGCACGATTTTTGGTGACAGGTGCTGCGCCCATT
Source organism: Polaromonas sp. (assembly GCA_043764955.1). GTDB lineage: Bacteria > Pseudomonadota > Gammaproteobacteria > Burkholderiales > Burkholderiaceae_C > Aalborgiella. Next base: position 2,612 of record JAYUJX010000017.1, on the reverse strand, counting down.
TCCCCCGATTTGGTGCGTTGGTATTTGGCTTTGGGCGTACCCATGCTAGAAGTGTGGGGCATGACAGAGACTTGCGGTGCCTCCACCGGCGTGCCGTTGACAAAAATGAAACCGGGTTCGATTGGCCCAGCCGCTGAATACAACGAGGTCAAGCTCGACCCCGCAACCAGTGAAATCATGGTACGTGGCAAAAACGTGTTCATGGGCTATCTGAACTTGCCTGAAAAAACAGCAGAAACTATCACCTCCGACGGCTGGTTACATACGGGTGATGTGGGTGTTATGGATAGCGACGGCTATTTCAAAATCACAGACCGTATGAAAGACATCATCATCACGGCGGGTGGCAAGAACGTCACGCCAAGTGAGCTAGAAAACGATTTGAAGTTTTCACCTTACATCACCGATGCGGTGGTGATTGGCGACAAACGCCCGTATTTGACGGTCATCATCATGATCGATCAAGAAAACGTCGAAAAGTTCGCGCAAGATAGGGATGTCCCTTTCAGTAATTACACCAGCTTGACGCGCGCTGCAGAGGTGCAAGAATTGATCCAGTTGGAAATTGATCGGGTCAACAAGAAATTTGCACGGGTGGAGCAGATCAAAAAATTCTTCCTGCTAGAAACACAATTGACAGCAGAAGACGAGGAACTGACGCCGACGATGAAGCTCAAACGTAAGCTGGTCGAGAAGAAATACGAGCCGCAGATCAGCGCGATGTACAAGTAACGCTATTATTTTTAAAAGGAGTTGACAATGAAGATATCCCTGAAATTGAAATCACTAGGTTTGCTGACGACGCTAGCTTTCAGCGCAACCATGGTCAGTGCCCAACAAGGTGTGAGCAAAGCTGACATCACTTTAGGCTCAATTCAAGATTTATCTGGCCCTCTGGCCGGCTTTGGAAAGCAAGCCCGTTTGGGAATGATGTTGCGCGTGGATGAAATCAACGAGCAAGGTGGCATCAACGGACGAAAATTGAAATTGATTGTTGAAGACTCTGGTTACGACCCTAAAAAGGCAGTTTTGGCTGCTCAAAAATTGGTTAATCAAGACAAAATTTTCATGATGGTTGGGCATATCGGCACGGCTCAAAACTTGGCAGCAATGCCGGTACAGTTTGAAAAGAATGTGATCAATTTTTTCCCCATTACTGCAGCGCGCGAAATGTATGAACCATTTCACAAGTTGAAATATTCGTTTGCAGCAACTTATTTCGATCAAATGCGAAATGCTGTGCCTAAGGTGACCAAAGAAAAAGGCGCTAAAAAAGTTTGCACTATGTACCAAGATGACGAGTTTGGCTTAGAAGTTTTCCGTGGTGCAGAAGCCGGCCTAAAAACGATAGGCATGGACTTTGCAGAAAAAACAACTTACAAGCGTGGCGCTACTGATTTCTCTTCCCAAATTTCCAAATTACAAGCGACTGGTTGCGATTTGGTTGTTTTAGGAACCATCATCCGTGAAACAATCGGAGCCATTGGAACAGCCAAAAAAATGGGTTATAACCCAATATTTTTAGGCTCAAGTGCCGCCTATACTGATTTGATTCACAAGCTTGGCGGCCCTGCCATGAACGGTTTCTATGCCACCAGCACGGTACAGAACCCCTATACCGATGATGCTTCGCCAGCGATCAGTTTCTGGGCAAAGAAATACCAGACTAAATTCAGCGAAGACCCAACCGTATTCTCAGTCTATGGTTACAACATCGTCGATACATTTGCCAAGGCAGCTGGCAAAGCGGGTGCAAATCTGTCAACCGATACGTTTATCAAGGCGATGGATACCATGACCATTCCACCTGATATTTTTGGCAGTGCAGAAGCAACTTTCAGCCCAACCAAGCGTCTGGGTAGCGATGCATCGCGTTTGTCGCAAATCACCGACGGCAAATGGAAGCCTGTGTCTGCTTACTTCAAATAATCAAGAAACGATATAAGCTCCCGATCCAGCGGCAAGCAATTTGCCGTCTGGCCCGTGGAACTCCATGCGCGTAGAAGCCACGCGCGAACCGAGGCGCAATACCTCGGCTTTCATGGTGAAAAACTCCCCGATGGCAGGGCGCAGATAGTCAATCCGTAAGTCAATTGTTCCGAGTTTTCCGAATCGATGCAGTCGAGCAGCGACCGACTCATCCATATGCCTCGCGCCGATCGCGGCCATCACTGCCAAGCCGCCCATCGCATCCAGCGCAGCGCTGATCACGCCACCATGTACCCGCTTGTAGCTGTAGTGGCCTATGAGTTCGTGCCGCATTTCGATGCGACCATGGACAGATTCGGGCAGCAAGTCTGTGATCTTCAAGCCTAGCACTTGGTTGAAAATAATGCCCTCTTCAAATATCCGCTTCAGGTCGGTGACGAATTCATCTTCAAATTGAATGTGGCTGGTGGCCGATGACGTGCTGGATGGTTTGTTTGTTTTTTGATGGGGCATAGTTGATAGTGTCACAGACCGAACTGACGTGCAGCCAACTCTTTCATAATTTCTTCCGCTTCGGCACCTTCTTCGCCCAGCAAGCTCAATTCGGTGGCACGTTTGTACAGGCTGCGCGGGAACTCGCCCGCTTCATCCCAAGCATGAATGTTGGGCTCGATCTCGCACTT
>JAYUJX010000016.1:0-2655 GCA_043764955.1 Polaromonas sp. | reverse complement strand
GTACCGCTGGAAGTAGAGTTGTCACGCGTCTTGCCAGTCGTTGTCGAAGCCGTCAAACTCGGTGTTCCCATTTCGGTAGATACGTACAAACCACAAGTCATGCGAGCCGTTTTGGACGCAGGCGCAGACATCATCAACGACATTTGGGCGCTGCGGCAACCCAGCGGATTGGGTTATGCCAGTGCGGCAGATATGGTTGCGCAGCACCCAAGTTGCGGCGTTTGCCTCATGCACATGCACAAAGAGCCGCAAACCATGCAAGCTGAGCCCATGCAGGGTGATGCTGCCTCTATTGTCTCACAAGTGCTATTATTTTTAGAGCAACGTAGTCAATATATATACAGTTTAGGTGTTGATTTGTCGCGTACAACTATCGATCCTGGGATTGGTTTTGGTAAAACGGTTGAGCAAAACTTTGCGTTGCTGGCGCGTCAGCGAGAGCTTTTGGCGCTGGGTCTGCCGGTGCTGTCAGGTTGGTCCCGTAAATCCTCATTGGGAGCAGTGACGGGTTTAGCTATGGCTGAGCGCATGTCCCCTAGCATCGTGGCTGCCGTGCTGGCGGTGCAAAACGGTGCCAGTATCGTGCGGGTGCACGATGTGCGGGAAACAGTTGCTGCGTTGAAAGTCTTGGCGAAGACAGAATTGATTTAAAGAAATCGACGATTATTTAAGTTTACATTTAATATGGTTACATATTTACATATAATTGAATAAAACATAAATACCATGACAAGAAAATACTTCGGTACAGACGGCATTCGCGGCGCAGTGGGGCAGCACCCCATCACGCCTGATTTTGTGCTCAAACTCGCACACGCAGTCGGTCGCGTGCTCAAACAAACGGAGGAGCGCCCGACAGTCCTTATCGGCAAAGACACGCGCATTTCAGGCTACATGCTAGAGAGTGCGTTGGAGTCCGGCTTTAATTCTGCTGGTGTCGATGTCGTGTTGCTCGGCCCTATTCCCACACCAGCTGTGGCGTATTTGACGCGTGCACAGCGAGCCAGCCTAGGCGTCGTTATCAGCGCCAGCCACAATGCGTTCGCAGACAATGGCATCAAATTTTTCAACGCTAAAGGCACAAAGTTAGATGATGTGTGGGAGCTTGCCGTTGAAGCCGCTTTGGAAGAGTCACCCAAATGGGTTGATTCGGCAGCTTTAGGTAAAACCAAACGTTTGGACGATGCGGCAGGACGGTATATTGAGTTTTGCAAAAGCACGTTCGCCAATGACTTGACGCTCAAAGGCTTGAAAATCGTCGTTGATGGCGCACACGGTGCAGCCTACCAAGTGGCACCCAAGGTGTTTCATGAGCTGGGCGCTGAGGTGATCTCTATTGGCTGCGCGCCCGATGGTTTGAATATCAACCACGAGGTTGGCGCGACGCATCCTGATGCACTCATCGCCGCTGTGAAATTGCATCAAGCGGACTACGGCATAGCGCTAGATGGTGACGCAGATCGTTTGCAGTTTGTCGATGCGAATGGTCGTTTGTTTAATGGCGACGAAGTGCTGTATTTGATGGTGGCTGAACGCTTGGGGCGTGGCGAAAACGTACCTGGCGCTGTCGGCACGCTGATGACGAATTTAGCTGTCGAGCTAGCCCTAAAAGCCAAAGGCGTGGCGTTTATCCGCGCCAAGGTGGGAGACCGCTACGTGCTTGAAGAGCTCGATAAACGTGGTTGGATTTTAGGCGGTGAAGGTTCTGGTCACTTGTTGGCGTTAGACAAGCAAACCACGGGTGATGGCATCGTCAGTGCGTTGCAAGTCCTGCAAGCCTGCACCCGTAGCGGCAAAACCATGGCTGAGCTGTTGGGTGATGTCACGCTGTTCCCGCAAACCTTGATTAACGTGCGCTTGCAGCCTGGGCAAAGCTGGAGCGAGCTGCAAAAACTACCGCAGCTTGCGGCCGCAACTCAAGCGGTAGAAGCCGAGCTAGGCAACACAGGCCGTGTGCTGATTCGTGCCAGCGGCACGGAGCCTTTGGTTCGGGTCATGGTGGAAGCGCAAGACGCCGTGCAAGCGAAAAACTGTGCCCAACGCATAGCGGACACGCTCTAAACTTAAGTTTTATCATAGGAGATCAGGAAATATGATTGTTGTCCACCACCTGAACAATTCTCGTTCGCAGCGCGTCATTTGGCTGCTTGAAGAGCTGGGTGTGGACTATGAAGTCAAGCACTACGAACGCGATCCTAAAACGATGCTTGCGCCCAAATCATTGCTCAAGGTTCATCCTTTGGGCAAGTCGCCGGTGATCACAGATGGCGATACCGTGGTGGCAGAGTCGGGCGCGATTATCGAGTATTTGATAGATCGCTATGACATTGAGCGCAAACTTGCCCCGGCTGCTGGCACGCCAACGCGCCTTCGCTACACCTACTGGTTGCACTTCGCAGAAGGATCAGCTATGTCGCCGCTGTTGATGAAGCTGGTGTTTAGCCAAGTTGAAAAAGCACCCATGCCTTTTTTTGTGAAACCAATTGCCAAAGGCATTTCTAAAAACGTCAAAGCAGCTTTTATCGACCCGGAAATCAAAGCGCATTTGGACTATGTAGAGTCAGAGTTGGGTAAATCTACGTGGCTGGCTGGCGGGCGGTTAACGGGGGCAGATGTTCAAATGAGCTTCCCGCTAGAAATCGCTGTTGCGCTAGG
>JAYUJX010000015.1:0-2657 GCA_043764955.1 Polaromonas sp. | reverse complement strand
CATCATCATGGTGTCTTGGCAATGGTTGCCATTTGCCACCTTGATTTTCATCACTGCCCTTCAATCCATGAGCCGCGAGCAGCTGGAAGCCTCACGCATGGACGGTGCGACTTACTTGCAGCAATTGCGCTATTTGTACATCCCGCATTTAGGGCGCTCCATCGCGGTGGTTGTCATGATTGAGATGATTTTCTTGCTCAGCGTTTTTGCAGAAATTTACACAACGACAGGCGGCGGACCAGGTGATGCCAGCACCAATGTTGCCTTCTTGATTTTCAAACATGCATTGCTGAGTTTTGATGCAGGTGTGGCCTCAGCGGGTGCTTTGTTTGCCGTCGTACTCGCCAATATTGCTGCCATTTTCTTGATCCGCATGGTCGGTAAAAACCTGGATAAGTAAATTATTAAGCCAATTAATAACTAAAAAAACACCATGACATCTGCACCTAAATCCTCTATGACGCCACTGCTCGCACTGCGAACTTGCGTGGCTTGGTTTTTCACTTTACTGCTGTTTTTCCCCTTGGGATGGTTAGCATTGATGGCGTTTAAAACAGAGCTACAAGCTATTTCAGTACCGCCGCTGTTATTTTTCACGCCCACGATGGAGAACTTCCATGAGGTGCAAGAGCGAAGCGACTACATAAGCTACGCTTGGAACTCGGTGATTACCAGCGTAGCATCCACCGTCTTAGGTTTGGCGTTGGCAACACCAGCGGCATATTCCATGGCATTTTTCAAAAGCAAGCGCACCAAAGATATTTTGATGTGGATGCTGTCTACAAAAATGATGCCGGCCGTTGGCGCACTTGTGCCTATCTATGTGATGGCGCAATACTCGGGTTTGCTAGATTCACGCACGGCCTTGATCATCGTGTTCACCATGAGCAACTTGCCCATTATGGTGTGGATGATGTACTCGAATTTTAAAGACATTCCGTCTGAAATCTTGGAAGCATCACGCATGGATGGCGCAACCTTGTACCAAGAATTCCGTCATGTGCTGATGCCTTTAGCGATGGGTGGTTTAGCTTCTACTGGTTTACTTTGCCTAGTTTTAAGCTGGAATGAAGCCTTTTGGGCCTTGAATTTAAGTGCCGCAAAATCGGGCACTTTAGCGACTTTGATTGCGTCGTACTCTAGCCCAGAAGGTCTCTTTTGGGCCAAGTTATCAGCGGCATCTTTGATGGCGATTGCTCCCATCGTTGTCTTCGGCTGGTTCAGTCAAAAGCAATTGATCCAAGGTTTAACCTTTGGTGCAGTGAAGTAATTCAATTCAGATTTCACAAAATAATATTTAAATTAACACCCAAATTAACTCCCCAAATTAATAAATAGAAAGTTTATATGGCTTATCTGCAACTAAAAAACGTCGAAAAGTTCTTTGGAGAACACCGTGCAATCAAGGGCATTGATTTGTCCATCCATCCTGGCGAATTCGTCGTTTTTGTCGGTCCATCTGGTTGTGGCAAATCAACCTTATTGCGATTGATTGCAGGCTTAGAGCAGATTGACGGCGGCTCACTGGAACTTGAAGGTCGTGACATTACAAAACTGCCCTCTAGCCAGCGCGATTTGGCGATGGTATTTCAAAGCTACGCTTTGTACCCGCACATGAGTGTTTTTGAAAACATGAGTTTTGCGTTGAAATTGGCCAAGGCAGACCCTGCCATCATTCAAGAAAAAGTCAGCAAAGCGGCGAAGATTTTGAATTTGACCGATTACTTGCACAGAACGCCCAAAGAACTCTCTGGCGGGCAACGCCAACGTGTCGCCATCGGTCGCGCTATCGTACGCGCGCCCAAAGTGTTTTTGTTTGACGAGCCTTTGTCTAACTTAGACGCTGCACTGCGCGGACAAACCCGTATTGAAATTGCCAAATTGCACCGTGACTTAGGCGCAACCACCATTTATGTGACGCATGACCAAGTTGAAGCGATGACGCTGGCGGACCGTGTAGTTGTGCTGCGTGATGGTTTGATTGAACAAGTGGGTACACCGCTTGAGCTGTATGACAAGCCCGCCAACCAGTTTGTTGCGCAATTCATTGGTACGCCACAAATGAATATCGTTTCTGTTGCTGATTTAACGCAAGTTGGCAACATTCCCGGCCTAGCGGCACCTGCTGATGGGTTTGTCGGTTTGCGGCCAGAGAATGTGATGCTTATGCCAGCAGGGCAAGGTCAATTCCAAGCCATAGTCGAATTGGTAGAAGCGTTGGGTGCTGAAACATTGATTTATGTGACGACAGCACGCGGCACGCAGCTGATAGCACGTCAAAACACACGTACCAATTTGAATGTGGGTTCTGACGTTGGTGTCAGTATTGATGTCGCAACGGCCCACTTTTTTGACGCAAAAGGTCGTATCACAACGGCAGCAAAAGCCTTATGACAACATCGGTAGCACACCCCTTCGTGATGCTCCATTTAGGTGTGGGCTCGTTTCACCGAGCACACCAAGCGCTGTACATCCACAATCTACAAACTTCTGGCGACCAAAGTTGGCAGCTGGCCGGCGGCAATATTCGCGCCGATATGGCGGACACCATGGCCGCATTAGCGGCGCAAGATGGCGAATACACCCTAGAAACAATCACACCTGCGGGCGTGCATGACTACACTCGGGTGAAATCCATACACCAAGTCATCCCTTTT
>JAYUJX010000014.1:0-2664 GCA_043764955.1 Polaromonas sp. | reverse complement strand
GGTTCGTCTAACAGCAGCAATTTCGGCTCGGTGCACAAGGCGCGGCCCATCTCCACCACCTTACGTACGCCGTAGGGCAAACCGGCAACGAGCGAATCACGATGGTGCTGCAGGTCTAAAAATTCGATGATTTTTTCAGCCTTCTCACGAGCTTCTACTTCGGCTTTGAATGTTTTGGGGGTGAAGAAGACCTCGCTCCAAAAACCGGTTTTTTTGTGGGTATGGCCGCCAATCAACAGGTTGTGCATCACCGTGGCGTGCTCAAACAGTTCGATGTTTTGAAACGTGCGGGCAATGCCCAGCGCCGCAATGTTGTGCGGGGCCTGGTCGGTCAGTTTTTTGCCTAAGTAGGTGATCTCGCCGCTGGTAGGCGTGTAGATACGGCTGATCAGGTTGAACACCGTGGTTTTACCGGCACCATTGGGGCCGATCAGGGTGAAGACTTCACCTTGTTTGACGTCAAAACTCACGTTATTGACCGCCAAGACGCCGCCAAAGCGCACGCTCAGGTTTTTTGCGGAAAGAAGCATAGAACCCGTTCGCCCTGAGCCTGTCGAAGGGTCTTGTGCCAAGGCTTCGACAGGCTCAGCACGAACGGTAGTGATAGTACTCATTTCAATCTGTCCGATTTCTGGAATGATTTTTGCCGCTTGAACATGCCTTTGCGGTAGAACGGGAAGGTTTGCAGGTAGGTCCTGACTTTCAGCCAGCGCCCATACAACCCCAGCGGTTCAAACATCACAAAGCCGATCAACACCACGCCATAGACCACCGACTGTAAACCCGGTGCCTGGCCAATCACTGCTGGCAGATAGTCCTTGGTCAGTGAAATCAGCTGCGGCATGGCGATCAAGAAAATCGCACCCAAAAAGGCGCCATGCACCGAGCCCAGCCCGCCAATCACCACCAGCAACAGCAAGTCAATGGACTGCAAAATATTGAACTGATCCGGTGAGATAAACTGCAGCTTGTGCGCATACAACGCACCCGCCACACCCGCCAGTGCCGCCGAGATGGCAAACGACATGGTTTTGTAACGCGCCAGATGGATGCCCATGCTCTGTGCGGAAATCTCGGAATCCCGGATGGCGACAAAGGCGCGGCCAGTACTGGAGCGCAACAAGTTCATGATGCCCAGCGTCACCACCACCGTGATGAACAGGCACAGCAGGTAAAAATCGACCCCAGAACCCAGCTGCCAGCCAAATATGTTCGGCGCTTTGATGTGGATGCCGGAATTACCGCCGGTGACCGACTCCCAGCGTGCAAACACCTCTTCCACGATGAATCCGAACGAAATGGTGGCTATGCCTAAATAAATGCCCTTCACCCGTAGCGCCGGCAAACCCACCACCACGCCCACCGCCGCAGACAAGGTGCCCGCCAGCGCCAGTGCGATGGGAAATGGCACACCCATGTTGGTAAACACCGCCTGCGTGTAAGCCCCAACGCCCAAAAAAGCAGCATGCCCCAGTGAAAATTGCCCCGTGAAGCCCGCCAGCAGCATCAGCCCCAGCCCCGCGATGGCGTAGATCAGGATAAAAGTGAGCTGCGCCAGCCAGTACTCGGCAATGATCCACGGCGCGGTGACCAAAAACAGCATCAGCAAGCCATACCAAAAAATGTGGCCACCGTGCTTGGCCAGCTTGATGTCTTGCGCGTAATCGGTTTTGAATATGAAACGCATGTTTAGACTTTTTTCCGCAATTTTTCGCCAAACAACCCATTCGGTTTGACCATCAGCATGACCAGCACCACCACATAGGCTGCGATGTCTTTGAAACCATCCGGCAAGTAAAAGCCTGAGAACGACTCCACAATGCCGATGATCAGTCCCCCCACAATCGCGCCAGGCAAGCTACCAAAGCCACCGACCACCGCTGCTGGAAAAGCCTTCAAGCCGATAAAACCCATATTCGCATGCACAAAGGTGATGGGCGCGAGCAGCAAGCCTGCAATAGCCGCCACCGCTGCCGCCAAACCCCACACCAACCCGTTAATACGCTTCACTGGAATGCCCATGTAATACGCCGCCAGCTGGTTTTGCGACGAAGCCTGCATGGCCACGCCGATTTTGCTGTATTTAAAAACAGTGAACAACACCGCGCAGAGCACGCTGGTCGCGGCAATCACCACCATTTGCTCTACGTTCAAAACCAAACCGCCCAGCTTCCAGATTTGGTCTTTGTAGGGCACAGGCAAAGTATGTGTTTCGGTGCCGATGTTGGGAATCATGGTGATCAGCCCGCGCGCCACGTAGCCGATACCGATGGTCAACATCACGATAGAGAAAGCCGGTTGCCCGAGGATAGGGCGAATCACCACCCGCTCCAACAACATGCCAAACACCGCCATGCCAGCAATTGCACAAATCACCGACAACCAATACGGAAATCCCAGCAGCGTCATACCCGCCAGCCCGCCAAAGGCGCCCAGCATCATCAGCTCGCCCTGCGCGAAGCTGACCGTTTCTGTCGCTTTGTAAATCAGTACGAAACCGAGTGCAATCAGCCCGTAAATGCACCCCTGTGCGACGCCGCTGATTAACAATTGAAGAACTTGCACGCTAAATCCTGCTTCCGGGAAATTGAACTAGCCTGTTTATAGACGGATACGCGCTTTTCAAACATAGGGTTGCACCTGATAGGATTCGCCAACATACGC
>JAYUJX010000013.1:0-2669 GCA_043764955.1 Polaromonas sp. | reverse complement strand
TACTTATTTGGATCCAAATATGTAAATGCTCTACTTATTTGGATCCAAATATGTAAATGCACTACTTATTTGGATCCAAATATATAAAAGCTCTACTTATTTGAATCAAAATATAAAAGCCCTACTTATTTGGATCCAAATATGTAAAGGCCCTACTTATTTGGATCCAAATATGTTAATGCTCTACTTATTTGGATCCAAATATGTTAATGCCGTACTTATTTGGATCCGAATATGTTAATGCTCTACTTATTTGGATCCAAATATGTAAATACCCTACTTATTTCGATCCAAATATATATAAATGCTCTACTTATTTGGATCCAAATATGTAAATGCTCTACTCATTTGGATCGTTTATATGTAAATGCCCTACTTATTTGGATCCAAATATGTAAATGCTCTACTTATTTGGATCCAAATATGTAAATGCACTACTTATTTGGATCCAAATATGTAAATGCACTACTTATTTGGATCCAAATATGTAAATGCAATACTTATTTGGATCCAAATATGTAAATGCTCTACTTATTTGGATCCAAATATGTTAATAGGACTCGGATCAAGGACGATCCCATCTGCACGATTCCTTGCATGATACTTGCTGTGTTTATCTGCAAGCTAACCACATTGTTTCCATAGCAATAGCTCCCGTAGCCCACTTTCCCTCGCTCCCGCTCCCAGCTGTCCTGCTCCCAGTGCCCAGATCCTGGCAAGGCCACAACTCCACCGTGTAAATATTAACCAAACGTCGCGTCCCAGGGGACGCGTGTATATTTAATACAGTACGGATAACCAAGAGGACATTCTATGAGTTAACCGTGTGAGTAACATGCCTGTAACGCGTTATATTCTTATACTGTCCGGATAATGAATATGACAATTAACATGTAAAACATGTATATACTAACCAAATTTCGCGGAGCATTGTCGATCAGGTCTGCTTTTCGTTAAGCGTGAGTTTGAGGCCTAAATACTCACGATTTAAAAAGAAGATTAATGGTATAAACGTTTCATTATTTATGTGCATTAGTCGAGTCAGTCATTATGTATGTTCACAATCAAGTACAGCATAAAAATATCTTAATTATAACGATATTGTAGATGTGGCATTCTAGCCTCCTGTTGGCTGATCGGTTGGTACAGGTGTTGGCTGGGCGATTGGTCGTATGTTGGCTGAGCGATTGTAACAGGTGTTGGATGGGCGGTTGGTAGATGTGTGTCTGGGCGGATGGTATAGGTGGTGACTGGACGGTTGGCTGATGTTCTGGCTGAGCGGTTGGTTGATGTGCTGGTTTGGCGTTTGGTAGCTGTGGCGTCTTGGCGGTAGGTAGATGTATTGGTTGGGCGGTTTGTTGATGAGGCGGCTGGACGTTGGTAGATATGTTGGCTGGGCAGTTGGTTGTTTTGTTGGCTGGACGGTTGGTAGATGTGATGGCTGGGCGGATGGTGTAGGTGGTGACTGGACGGTTGGTTGATGTTCTGGCTGGGCGGTTGGTTGATGTGGCGGCTGGTCGGTTGGGAGATATGTTCGCTGGGCGGTCGGTAGATGTGTTGGCTGGGCAGTTGGTAGATGTGTTGGCAGGGCGGTTGGTTGTTGTGTTGGCTGATCGGTTGGTAGATGTGTTGGCTGGGCGGTTGGTAGATGAATTGGCGGGGCGGTTGATAGATGTCTTAGCTGGGCGGTTGGTTGATGTGGCGGCTGGGCAGTTGGTAGATCTGTTGGCTGTGCGGTTGGTTGTTGTGTTGGCTTGGCAGTTCGTTGATGTGGCGGCTGGTCGGTTAAGAGATGTGTTCGCTGGGCGGTCAGTAGATGTGTTGGCTGAGCGGTTTGTAGATGTGTTGGCTGGGCGGTTGGTAGATGAATTGGCCGGGCAGTTGATAGATGTCTTAGCTGGGCGGTTGGTTGATGTAGCGGCTGGGCGGTTGGTTGATGTGGCGGCTGGGCAGTTGGTAGAACTGTTGGCTGTGCGGTTGGTTGTTGTGTTGGCTTGGCAGTTCGTTGATGTGGCGGCTGGTCGGTTGGTTGATATGTTCGCTGGGCGGTCGGTAGATGTGTCAGCTGGTCGGTTGATAGATATGTTAGCTTGGCGGTTGGTTAATATTCTGGCTGATCAGTTGGTTGATGTGGCGGCTGGGCGGTCGGTTGTTGTGTTGGCTGGGCAGTTGGTAGATGTGTTGGCTGGGCGATTGGTAGATCTGTTGGCTGGGCGTTTCGTTGATGTGGCGGCTGGTCGGTTGGAAGATATGTTCGCTGGGCGGTCGGTAGATGTGGCGGCTGGGCAGTTGGTAGATGTGTTGGCAGGGCGGTTGGTTAATGTTCTGGCTGGGCAGTTTATTGATATGGCGGCTGGGCCGTCGGTTGTTGTGTTGGCTGGGCAGTCTGTAGATGTGTTGGCTGGGCGATTGGTAGATATGTTAGCTGGGCGGTTGGTTAATATTCTGGCTAGGCAGTTGGTAGATGCATTGGTTGGGCGGTCGGTAGATGTGTTGGCTTGCCGGATGGTTGATGAGTTGGCTGGGCGGTTCGTTGATGTGGCGGCTGGTCGGTTGGAAGATATGTTCGCTGGGCGGTCGGTAGATGTGTCAGCTGGTCGGTTGGTAGATATGTTAGCTCGGCGATTGGTTAATATTCTGGCTGGGCAGTTTGTTGATGTGGCGGCTGG
>JAYUJX010000012.1:0-10246 GCA_043764955.1 Polaromonas sp. | reverse complement strand
TAGGCGCATACGGGCTGATGGTGATTTGGCCACCCGCAATGTGCGACTCGTTGATCGCCAGCGTGGGCGGCTTGTAATAGCCGGCAATCAATTGCCATTTGCCAGACACCCACACCGCGTCGCCGTCCATGGCTGACATGATTTTGTTGAGGTTTTCCAACGGATTTGCGTTGGTGTTCAGCGCACCGTCGCAGGCATAGCGCTGCGCTGTCACTGTGGCAGAAAATGCCACAAGCTCGTCGCACACATTGGCACTGGCAATCAGCTCTGCTTGGTCAATGTCAGCATCCACCGTCAACGGGCTGTAAATGCTGTCCACCAGCCACCAGCGTGCCAATAGAGCTGGGTTACGCGTCCACGCTGTTGTCATGGTGCGCGGGTCGTAAGCCTTCACGCCGCGCACAATGGCGCTGATGTTGGGTAAACCCACATCGTGCAGCACATCGTAGTTGGCCTCCATGTGAACCACCACGTAGCACACGCCAATGGCTTTGCGGTCCGCACCCCACGCTGCAGGTGTGCCTGCGTAGGCGGCGGCATCAATCAAAAACTCTGATGCTGTTTGCGCTGGGCCGCCTAGTTTTTTTTCAATAAAAAACAGGCTTCGCCCATTGTCGGTAAACTTGGCCGGACCCACCACCCAACCGGCGTTATCTATGGTAACTAGTTGGTCATCTAAGTAAATAGATTCAATCGCATCGCACTCATGCCCTGCCAGCACCACACCAAAGCGATGGTAAAGCACGTTGTTTTGCTCGTAGCTAAAAAACGGCATCATAGGGCCGCTCACGCGATCGCGCCCAAACACCACGTTACGCGGCGACTTGGATGACTTGAGCATCAACTTGGTATCTTCACGCAGCGATGCACCACCGCCGCCACCGTAAAAAACAGATTCTTGCGATGCCAACTTTCTATCAAGCGCGTCCTGCGCTTCTTGTTGCCGTCTAAATTCGGCTTCCATTTTCTTGGCAGCTTTTCTTTGGCTATAGGTGCTTATGCCAACCCCTATAACAGTAACACCAACAGTAATTGCTGTGCCATAAGCCACAAGAAATGCAACGACTGGCGGCATGTCACACCCTCCAAGCTTTAAAGGCTTGCAACATAGGCGTGTAGGTCAAGCCCTCCAAGCCAGCGCCCGCAATCAAATTGCCCACACACACGCCGCAGGCATCGCCCAAGGGTGAGCTAAAGCACACCACGTCGCCCCGCTGTGCCAGCGCGGGCGCAATGGGTTCGCCCAGCTCGGCGCTGATAGCGGCTTCTATGCCGCCAGCCTTGGCCAGTTTGCGTGCCGCCCCTGCAGCGGTTTTGTAGCCACCACGGTAATTTGCCATCTTGTCAACGCCGGTCATGGCTTGCACGCAGTCTGCTGCTAGGGTGCAACAGTCGTGCTTACCCCAGGCGAAGGGTTGGGTTTTGTAGGCTTCAATTTGCTCGTGTAAAGCATGTACCCAATTTGTTAGTTTTTGCGTCATGGTTTTTATTGTTAAATTTTTTATTTTTTATTGTTTTGTGCTTGTATTAGTCAGGATATACCCAGTTGTCTTTGTCTGCAGGCGGCAGGGGCGCAACGCCGGTTGTTGGTGGAAGCTGCACTGCTGCAATGATTGTTGCAATGATTCCGCTGTTCGGTTCTGGGTAACTAGGCGCTGTGTCTTCAGCACGAAACAGCACCACCTCGCGCTCGACCATGCTTTCAATACCTAAAAAGAAGTTGTCGCCGGCTGCAAAACGCTGCTGATCTGCATGGTTAAAAAGCAGGCCACGCGGGCGCTGCCAGTCGATCATGCGGTTTTCAGCGGTGATTTGAATTGTGCAGGTATCTGCACCACGGGTAATGATGGGAATGTCAATGAAGCCCTGCCACGTCGCGGGGTCAACCAGCAGCATGTCGCCATCAAAAAAAGCCCACAGCACGGTGACTTTACGGCCACGGTATTTTTCGGTTTGCGCGTGAACGATGGCCTCATTAGGCACGCCTGAGATGGTCAAGCTCAAGCCTGGCACCTCGTCGGCCGACTCGGCAATCGCGTCAATTGACCCCAAGCCATTCAGTGACGACCAAATTTCACCTTGATAGTCCACATTAAAGTCGCAGCCGCTGATGTAAATCGTGCCTGTGTCAAACTCCAGCTTGACCAGTGGGAAAAATTCCACATGCTCGCGATCCAGCACCGCAGGCAGTGCGCCTGGTAGGTTAGGACGGCTCATGCAAACACCTCGCTAAGGTCAATACCCATGGTTTGGTTTGCACCAATGGCATAGCCTGAAGTCCAACTATTGCTGTCCATCACAAACGTGGCTGTAGGCCGCACCAAGGTGACAGGTTGGCCGGCACTCTGTGCAGCACGCAGGCGCGTGATAACAGGCAACACCATCACGCCGGCACCGTTGGCTTGCACAGTTGCCGGGTTCATGATGAGATGGCCGCCTACGCTGAAAAAATCACCCGCAGCCAGCACCGCGTTGGCACCACAACCGGCCAAGGTGAGCGTAGAGGCAAACTGCGCGGCGTTGGCTCCTACCGTCACGCCGCTCTGGTTGATGTTGCCTACTGGGTAGCCGTAGCCGCCTATGCCCTTGCGACCCATGTGCCACAGGCTCACACGGTGCTCTTTGCCGTTCAAGCGGTCTAAGAAGCCTTCAATCTCCATGCGGTTGGATCGCACTTTGTAGCTGGCTGGCGGCAGGTTCATACTCACCTTCCAGCGTTTACCTGGTGTGCCTGAGGTTTGGATAGATCCGCTCAAAATAGATTCCGAGGAAAGAGAGCGGGACTCAGCGCCCCAGTTCATTTGCTCCGGTACAAATGGTTTTTTAAAAGGCCAAGCGTAGGTGGTCATAGTTATGCGCGTCTCCGTAATTTGTTGTCGCGTACATCGGTCACAGCGCCGGCTTGGCTGCGGTTTAAGCCGGCAGTAAACTCTTCGCGTGACACGCCAGGTGCGCTGATATTGTAAACATTGGTCAAACCACCGCCACCGCTTTGTGGTTTAAAAGTTTGCGCGTTGGTTGTTATTTTTCCGCTGGCGCTTGGGGTAAACAACTCTGGCCCTTTTTCACCCACCAAGTAAGTCTTACCCGACCCCACAGGCCCGCCCGCAGCACGCTTGCCAGCAACGCCAACAGTGGCTGTGCCTAAGCCTGGTACACCAAAACTAGCGCCCACAGCATTTAACCCAATCTCAATCGCTTTAAAAATCAAAGCTTTTAAAATCATGGCGGCTAGTTGTTTAACCACATTTTTAAACACATCAGCCAATGACTTGCCTTGCACAATGGCATCTGCCAAGCCGCTAGACAATGACTCAGCACCCGTTTTGGCCAAGTCGTTGAAGTTAAGAAGTGCAGGCGACAAAGCGTCGTAACGCTCGCGCACCTTGCCCATTAAGCGTTCAAAGGTTTCTTGGCTGATGATTTTTTGATCAATGGCGTCTTTGTAGGTGGCCTCAAGGGCTACCAACTCCTCAGTTTGCGTTCGTACTGAAAGCCGCAACGATTCGCCAAGCGCTGCTTTGGCTTTTTCTGCTTCGTCGTACGATTTAAAGTTTTCTAAGATGGATTTTTTTTCTAAATCCCAACCTTCTTTTGAAACTGCAGCAGCGGTTTTCTCAGCCAATTCCTTGGCTTTTACTTGGTCGATTTGTTGGGCTGTCAAAACCAACGACTCTTGTTGTGCTGGCAGCAGCACACCCAAACGACCAAGGGTAATATCGCGCTGCAGCGCCTCTACCACTGTGAGCTTTTCTGTCGCCTCAAGCTGACGCTGCAGGTTGGCAAGGTATTTATCGGCTTCACTCAGCTTCTCAGTGCCACCCTCTTTTTCAGCCTTTGCCTTTGCCTTTGGCGTTTTAATGCCACTGAAAGGCAGATCCGGTTTTTTTTGGCCGGTGCCATAGTTATCACTTGGTTTGAAAGGGCTCGTTGCCGTAGCATTGCCAGCAGCCAGTTTATTAGCTGCGGTCCCTTTAATCAAATAACTGTCTAGGGCAGCGTTTAAACCGACAACATCAGATTTATAAGATGAATAAACGGATTTAGCGCCGGCTAAATCACCAGAAGCTAACAATACAGCAGCAGCAGCGGCCGCACCAATCGCTTTTCCAACGCCTTGAAATGTAAAAATGGCATAAGCGCCTGTGTTGATCAAGTTTTTTAACGCAAACCCAGCCAAATCAATAGCGCTTTGCATGAAGCTAATGCCACCACCTGCCTCAACAGAAAAAACACCCAAGTCGCGTAGGCGGTTAATTGCCTCGGTCATTGCCGGAATCGCAGCCACAGAAAGCTGCTGAGCGTACGTTTGCGTTTCGCTTTTTAAACCTGCTAACTTTTTGCTATACACATCAGCGGCAGTGATCTGGTCTTGTGTAAGCGTGACGTTACGCTCAGAACCGTTTGCCAAGTCGTTGAGCAGCGGGATCATGTCTGCGCCAGATTTACCCCACAATGCCACCGCAACAGCAGTTTTGTTGGCACCGTCCTCAAAGCCGTTCATAGCTTTGGAAACGGCCTCGATCTGATCGACTGGCGACAACTTTTTGAAAGCATCAAAATCAAGCCCAAGCGCCTTAATAGCCTTGGCAGCACCCTGCCCTTCTTCGTCGGTTTTAGACAACGCAGAGGTCAGTTTGACACTGGCAGCAGCGATGCTGTCCATGCTGGTTCCGGACACGTCACTGGCTTTTTTTAGGCTGGCTAAGTTTTCAGCAGTGTCGCCGATCTTTTCGCTTAACTGCTGAAAGGCGGCAATGGTTTCGGCTTGGTCGTTAATCAGTTTAAACGCGCCCACAGCAGCCGTGGCAATGGTGCCAAGGCCGATAGCAACCGCTGTTGCCGCGCTGGTAATGTCGGACGCAAGCTTGGCGGCAAAGCGCTGTGCTTCAGCCTCAGACCGGCTCATGCCTTGCGTAAAATCCACAGCGTCCAGCCCAAGCCGAACAACTAATTGACCTAGTGCCATGGTGTTAAGTACTCACTTCAAATTGATAAGCAGCGCGGATTTCTTCAGGCGTCATCTCGTCGATGTCGTCTTCAGTCGAAGCCTCGATCGTGGCTTCGCGGTAAGGCATGAAAGCGGCCAAGGATTCGGCCTTGCCACCGTTGGCCATAGCGGTAAACTGCGCCAGTTGAGCCAGCAGCAGCTCGTTGCGGCGGTGAGGGAGTTGGTATTTACTTGCGTAAATTTTCAATTCTTCAAAGTCGCTTTGCAGTAGACGTTGCGACAGCTCGCGGGGGGTGCAGCCATACTCGAACGAGAGGTCAATCAAGAACTCTCGTTCGGCTGTCAGTCTTTTTTTGCTTCGGCGACACCTTCTTCCGTCGTGCCAAGGGCGCGGCCGGCTTTGTTTAAAAAGTCCACCAGGCAGTCTTGCGGCTGGGCTTGCACCAGCGCCAAGTGCTCAGGGTTGGCAATGTCAAAAACACGCTTACCATCGCCGTCACACATCAAATGCATGACGGCTTTGGCCAGGTGGTTCTTTGTTGGTTCGCTATCGGCCTCTTGCGCGATCTGCGTTTCGGCGACCGTCATAGGCAGCACAAACACCGCGCCCCAGCCCTTGCAGGTGATGGCGACGGGTTTGACTTCCGATATGGCTTTAAAGCGGTCAAAAATGCTGAGTGCAGACGTTTGTACAACTACAGATTCATTTGTAGATTTTGTGGATTGTGTGGATTTTTTGGTTGCCATATAAAGTGACTATGGGATTAAAGAAAGCCGGCGATTACGCTGGAATAAAGTTATACGCACCACCAGTGATTTTGATGGTCGCCGAACCCTTCCAAACACCGTTGACCTCAGCGCTTTCGCCAGTTTCAACAACCAGCGTGGTCCACACCGTAGCACCCGCGCTCTTGGGCAGCACACGCTTGATAATCAAAGGCGTGGCTGCAGCCTGTGCGGCATCAAAAGCGTTGATAACGGCTGTAGGCGCATAGTTGTAGTCCAACTTTAAATTTCCGAAACTAAGTAAACCAGTTTCAAATTCTTGCGCGTCGCTGCAAATGGTGGTAGTTTCGATTTCGGCAGATGAACCACCGCTGCGATCAAAACCAGTGAGCTCACAAAAATTGCTAAACACACCCTTGGCAGCAACACCGCCAGACACATAGGTGCCGTAATCGGTTGAGTCAACACCAAACAAAGTAATTGTGTTTACTGCAACAGCGCTGACCACATAGTCATT
Organism: Polaromonas sp.; assembly: GCA_043764955.1. Taxonomy (GTDB): domain Bacteria; phylum Pseudomonadota; class Gammaproteobacteria; order Burkholderiales; family Burkholderiaceae_C; genus Aalborgiella. The sequence goes on along the minus strand of JAYUJX010000012.1, from coordinate 4,052 downwards.
GCCATTAAGCTGCGTCATACCCACCACGCCGCTGATGCGCACCACATCACCTTTTACAAACGTGTGGCCGGTGCAGGTAAGCACACAGGGGTTAGCCTTGCTGGCGGCGGTAATAACTTGCGTGCCTGCGGCTGACGTAATGACAGCCAGTGTGGAGCCTTGAAACTTGAGAGATTGACCTTTTGCCATGGTAATTTTCCTTTAAAAAATGGAATGGAGAAATGAAAAAGCCCGATCATCAGAACAATGGCGGGCGGGCTTATTGCCTTGCGGCAAAACGGGGTGATAAACTTAGTAGTGCATCAAAAAATCTAACTCGGCGCGGTAGGTTTTGGTTTCTGCGTCATACGAGTTGCGGGGCGAACCCTGCAGCGTGGTGGGCGGCGTGGTGAGTGCTTCTATTGCAGCGCGGACTTGGGAGGTAAGCGTCTCGCGCTGTGCATGGGTGCTGCAAACCACGTCGATTTGCACCAGCGGCGTGTCGGTGCTGCCATCGCCGGTACCGCAAATATCAGCATGCACGTCGCCACCGACAAAGGTGTAACGCAGGGCTGGCCACTGCGGCAGCTCGCCGCTGGGCTGCATGAACGTGTCCGGGTAGCAGCGCCCGGCCACTAGGGCTTGCAGGGTAGCAAATAGGGTGGTGGATGCGCTCATTTTTTAGTCTTATTAGCCTTATCGATTCGTTTAGCCAAACGCTCTTTGATGGCGTTGGCAGCTTGTTCTTTGGTGGCTTCGTAGGCAGGTCGCAAAAATGGTTTCATTTCATCACTGACCGAGCCAAACTCCATCAACCGAGCAGCACGAGCAGCAAAGCCGTTTTTGCGTTTGCCGCGCACTGTTACTACATACTCAGCGGTCAGGTTTGATTTAATTCGCTTAGTGACCACATTGCGGGCTACGTTTCCGGGCTGCACTTCAAACGATTTATCGCCATTTTTTTGACGCACCTTGTAGGCTTTTTCAGCAACGTGGGCTTTTTGTGCTGCGGCTTTTTTGACAATGCCAGCACCTGCTAAAACTCCCTGAAATGCAATTTTTTTAGCAATGTCGGCACTGAGTAGTGTCATGGCCTCGCCTAACTCGCGCAGGCCCGTCATGGATACGCGGGTTGTTGCCATTTTTTAACCTTCATTCAAGCCACTGGTGGCAAGGATTTCAATCTCGCGGTTCGCCAGGTTAACCCTAGCGATGCTTGTGAAGTTGTAGATCACGCCGTTGTAAGAGCCGCGCCACTTGGCATTGAGCGCAGACAAGGCCGGATGGTGTCGAATGACGATGCGGGTGTCCATGGCAGGCAGTGTTTGCCCTGCGGTGGTAGCCTCGCGCCCTTTGATGGGGGCGATGTGTGCCCACATGGTTGCAAAGTCAACCCAGCTGGTGACAGGCGAACCCGCTGCGTCTTGCGTGTCTACTGCCTGCTGAATCAATAGCCTTTTGTCGTATTTACCGATACCCATGCTACAAGCTCCAGTGACGCACAGTGTCTAACAGCGCTTTGACACCCAAGGGCACTTCGCCAGGGTTAACGCCGCGGTCGCTGTTGACGGCTTCGCGGTTTTCGTATAGGTGGCCGGTGAGCAGCAGCAATGCATTGTTCACAGCGGCAGGGATTGCGGCTGGCGTGGTGTAGCGGACTTTGACAGCGTTGGCGAAAGCGCCAGTTGTCGGCCATGCGTTAACAGGAATTGCCCAGTGCTTAAAACTGTAGTCATCCAGCGTGTACAAGTTGCTGGCGATGGTTTGTTCAACCAAAGCAGCGTCTGTGTACTTGATGCTGGTAATAGTGACAGCGCCCAATGGCAGCTCTATACCTGGAATACCAGCATCAGGGAAGCTGTCCAAAGCCAACTCAATGACCTGCTGCCCGACGCTGCGCTGCGTGTAATGCTCAGCGTACTCTCGTGCGGCGGCTAGGTACCCTTGAATCAAAACATCTTCAGGGTGCGTAAGGCCGCCAATGAGGTCTAGCCGTAAATGCGGACGCAGCACATCCAGCGCAATGACAGGCGCTAGAACCGGCGTGATGACTTTGTAACCCATGGTTTGTGTTTTTTCTAAAAAATTTAACGGCGTTTATTGATATTTATCGATATTTATCGACATTTATCGACGTGATGACTGAACATTGCTGCGCACAGCATGAACCGTTGCGCTGCGGGTGGTTGATACTTGATCAGCTCTACTATCACTGTTGGCTGTAGGGCGTGTAGTTAATACTTGGGTTGCTCTGGCATCGGTGCTGGCGACAGGCCTAGTACCTGCAGCTTGCGAAACTCTGTTGTTACTGGTAGTCGCAGGGCGTGGGCTTTGATCGGTGTTTCTACCAGCGCGGCTTCCAAAAACTATTTCAACAACACCATTGCCACCCCAAAAATCACCCCAAGCGCTGCCCCAAGAACTACCCCAGGCGCTAGACATTTACACTGGCCCCCATGGGTCTTGGGTTGTGCCCACGCCTTTTATGTCTTGCCCTTTAATTTTTTGCAAACTTACTGGAATCGTGTTTGCGTTCAGCGTAGCCAGCACTGCCGCCGAATTTTGTGCAGACGTCGGTGCAGTTGGTATTGCGGCAATTGCAACCAGCGTGCTGGCGATACCAGCATTGTTTGGAGCAACGTAGCCAGAGGCGGCAAGGCGGGTGCTTATAGCCACATCTACACGGGACAACTCGGTAGCCAGCTCGATGCGCACTTGGCTTGCGACTTGTGCAGCGCTTGGTGCTGCAGGTAGCGCCTGCACGGCCTGCACAGCAGCCAGAGTTTGGACAGCAGTAGATTGCTTGGCAATGACGGTAGAGGCTTCAATTTCAGCAAGCGTTGCGCCGCCTCCGCCACCACCGCCACCCGTGCCCAGCGCTGCGCCAGTGGTGCCTGGTGTGTCGTGGTTTGCTTTGACAACGTCCCAAACAGCGGCGCTGATAGCTGTAATATCGGCTGGTAAAACAGCGCTACCAACTGCAATTGTTTGCACAGAGTTGCGCCAGTTGATATCGATTGAGCCGCCGCCCGTTGACGGATTTTTGACCGGGTAGCCGCCGTCAGAGCGGAAGATTCTGGCGTTGTCAATTTGCTTGATGTTCGATGTTGTCGTGTTGTCAAACAACACAACACCGAAAGCCGTGTTGTTGCGGATGTTGCCCTCATCAATCAGCGTGTATTTGCCGACAAAGTTGCGCAAGCCGTTAAGCGTGGACTCGTTGTAGACCCACCAAGCCATGAAGTTTTGACCAAAAAAGTCTGTTGCAAGAACCACATCGACTTCGTTGTTCACATAGTCGGCTAAGAATTCTGTACGAGTGGATCCGTTGATAGCGATGCTGTTATACACATCGTTATTGACCTGAGACGTTGGAGCGCTGTTGACTGCTGTGATTGCTGGCGTTGTGGCCTGCTCAGTAATGACGAGTCGCGCACTGATACCGACGCAGTAGCCGATGCGCAGTTCAAGCACGTTGCCCGCAGTGTAGTGCGTGCCGCTTGTCAAAGTTACATTGATGCCAGTGCCGCCCACCGTAGTGCCGCTGGAAACCTCAGTAGCCGTGGTGTTGTTGCGGATGACAAAGTTGCTGCCGTCAATAATGTTTGGGCGCAAAAATTGCAGCGTGGTAGCTGGCAAGGCCACCGTGATAACGCCGCCGGTGTTATTGGCTGTGGTGAAGGCTGTGCCTGATAAAAGCTGCACGGTGATCGCGTTTGCTGACGTGTTGCGCAGGTCAAGCGTGGCGGCGTGTGGGCCATTCATCGTGTAGGTAGATGGCGCTGTCGGACTCATCGATACGATGGTCGTGCCTGAATTGGTTGCAAACCCATACGCTGCCGCTGCGCCAAGATTGATGCGCCCACCCGTGAGCAGCGGTGCCGTGGTCGGTGTGGTCAGGCTACCGTTTAAGTACGTGTACGCGCCGCCCGCCGTCAGTAAAGCGGTGACAGTGCCAGAAGTGATGATCGTGGTCAATGCGCTTGGCGCAATCGCTGATACCTTAGCTGTTATCGTGTTGCCCACGTAGGTAAACACGGAAGCAGCGCCAGCATTTAGTGTGAGATTGATTG
>JAYUJX010000011.1:0-2694 GCA_043764955.1 Polaromonas sp. | reverse complement strand
ATCCGCAGTAGAAGGATACATATTAAACATTACATTCATATGATTTAGTTTACTTCCTGCCCTGTCTCTTTATCTTGCTCTTTCACGTTACATTTCAAGCACATCTCTTGTATTGGTTTACATCTTGATGGCATTCTTTACACCTTACTGTGAGTTTTGAGATTAATGATAAGAGCACAAACATAGTTCGCATTCTCAACGAGCATGTTTTATTCTTAACCAGCATCAAATCAAGCGTATCATTAATTCGACAAAAATTAAATTGAACGGTGCAGTACGTAAGGTGCGAGTAAAGTGACCAATATCTGATGATAACATCATACTGCTTACTGCGCGAATACCGTACATCAATTAATCACTGTCAGAACTACTGATTTTGCTGTCAATTGATATTTCATTGTACCGTACGACCGCACGGTAGTACCGTAGCAGAACAAAATGTCTGCTTTTTGTGCCCAAAATCAAACTCAAAAGCTCTTTTAACATGGTCAAAAATCACCCGACACCATACTAAAAATGAAAAACGAGGAAGGTTCTCGGTTGGTTTTTGTTTTTTAGTGTGGTGTGGGGTGTTTTGGACGTGCCATCTCGTGATTGTATTTTGGGTACGAAATGCAGACATTTTATTTTTTATTCTGCTACGGTAGTATACGTTACATGCACAACATTACGAAGTCAGGTGCAAATCCGTCTCTCCAGGAAAACACACGTAATGGTGAATTTTAACAACAGTGCGTATAGCGTATAGCGTACAACACAGATGATAGATGAAGTACATTGCACGTACAGTATATTCATACATAACAGTATAAGGTTGAAAAGAAATCCCGTCCCTACCCTATGTCATTTCACATTTGATATTTGATATTTGATATTTGATAGCAAACCTCCTCCTTCAAGAGTTCATTTTAAAACTCCTCAGAACAAACGAGTTCTCCTCTTTTCCTTGATCATGTCTACATGTCTAGATTCCATAGATTTCCCAATCAATTATTAAACACGCTTTCTCTCTCACTCGACTCTTTCCTCTTCTCAATTTAAAAAAGTCGGATTCTCAAATTTAAAACTGAGAATAGAATGCTGTTGAAATAAGTCGATAGAACGGAAATATTTTGAATTTTTTTATGGAATTATTTCTGCAAAAGTATATAAAAAGCATTTGTTTTGATGTTTTATGACATGATGAAAAAGTGGATTTTTTTTTTTTTTTTTTGGAATTTTAATGAAATTTTTAAAAGTGTGTGTTTTTAGATATTTCATATTTTATGTCATATATGAAGATATTTCATGTCTATTTTCACATATTTCGTTTCATTCGTTTGTTTACTACTCTATATTTATTCTATATGAAATTATGTTACAAATATCACATTTTTCAAAATTATTATCTCTAAGAACAACGGTTATCGGGGAATATTCGTCAAATACACTCAAAAAAATCCCATAAATAGAAACCGCTGTTTTGTTGTGATCGACACGTAGCGTTTATTCTAACATTAAGATGTTATATACAGTACTATATGCAATATTAGGTATAATTTATAATTTAATACATTTCCCAATTATCATCATCTCAATTGTCATTTTCAAATATTAATTAACACATGAAATCTTATGTTTTCATTTCATTTTATTTTGCCACTGAGACTACATAAATCCCCAAATTCTAGTATTTTCAAACTCACTCTGATGTATTAGAGTTTCGTACCAAAATATACACTTTCGCTCTGACCCAAGAAAATGTGCACCACACATCTCGTTCTAATTCTCATTATCATTTTTGGATGATGAATTTATATATTCATTTTCTCCTTCATAATTATACGGATTTGAGCCGTATTCCGTCAAATCTTGAATATTTAAATTCGTATTAAAACCATTATTTTTCTATTTGAATAATTTGAGTTATTTTTTACTTCATTTTTATTTGTATTTAGTATTAGACTACTCGGTTGTTTCAGCGACAATATTTTGGATCCGGGTTTTAGACTTTTACCCCTAATTAATAGTTCATTTAACACGCTGTCAGCGCACAGAGGCGTGCCGAAGAATATTACGTCTCCATCTGACCAGTCTTCAATTTGAAAATTGACAGGCCTAAAATCAGTTAAAAAAAATAAGAAACGAAAAATAATTATGTGAGAAAAAAAGTGGTAAAAAAAGAAAGGATAGGAGAGTGAGAACGAGAAGAAGAGATAAATAAAATATAAAAGAAGATAACAATAATATAATAATGTATTGAAGTCGTATATATAATACGCAATCAAGTGTTTGATTGAAGTACATTATAACATCAATGAAAATAGGTCAACATTCACTCACCTGACTTCAATTAGCGGCAAACCAGCCAGGAGGGATGCGGCAGCCACGGCCAACATGTCAGTACCAGTACGTACACCATCGTACGTATGTTTTTCATTAATAGCGTTCGTACCGTATCGTACGTGTTTTGAATTATTTGTGTGTGATGTGTTGTTGTTGTTGTTGTTGTTGTTGTTGTTGTTGTTGTTGTTGTTGTTGTTGTTGTTGTTGTTGTTGTTGTTGTTGTTGTTGTCGTTGTTGTTGTTGTTGTTGTTGTTGTTGTTGTTGTTGTTGTTGTTGTTGTTGTAGTTGTTGTTGTTGTTGTTGTTGTTGTTGTTGTTGTTGTTGTTGTTGTTGTTGTTGTTGTTGTTGTTGTTGTTGTTGTTGTTGTTG
>JAYUJX010000010.1:0-2694 GCA_043764955.1 Polaromonas sp. | reverse complement strand
CTCTTCCGACTACGCTTCTCTTGCTACAGAGGAGGCCTGGTCTATCGTTGGTCTTGGAGGAGAGCGGTTTAGTTCAGTTACACGCCCCAGTTCTCGCTTAATGCAAAATTCCAAGCTTTCTGCCAAAGAGTCACTGAAAAAAGAGATTTACTGGTTAGAGCCATTCCTAGCTAATCGTGTTGACCTTCGAGCAGAATTCTACGAATTCACCGCTACTGTCCGAGCCAAGATGGCGAAAGAAGCTAGGGACAAGGCAGAAGCAATGAGCAAAGCGATGACAGGATCAGTAGTTCCTCTTCGTGTTGCAGCTACTTTGATTGTTGATAGGAGTAACAAGAGGAAAATCGCAGGATGCAATAAAAAGTAATACATCACATTTCCAAACATAAGTTAAACTTCCTTCTCACTATAACGTGTAATTAAAGCAATGAGTTTATTTTTATTTTTTATTTATTTTTTCTTAAAGCAGCGATGTAAGGAAAGAAGAAAGGAACATGCATACCGCACCTAATCGCATCGCACCACAAAGCACCTTGCACTCTCGCACTGCACTACTATTCACTACACCACATCCCACAGCATCTCACTTGACACCGTCTCACTTTATCGCATCCGTATGCAAATGACTATATGTCAGCATAAGTGTGTATGTGTGTGTCAGCATGTGTATGTATGTATGTATGTGTGTGTGCATGAGTGTGTGTGTATGAGTGTGTGTGTGTGTATGATTGTGTGTATGTGTGTGTGTAAGTGTGTATGTGTATGTGTGTGTGCATGAGTGTGTGTGTATGAGTGTGTGTGTATGATTGTGAGTGTGTGTGTGTGTGTGCATGAGTGTGTGTGGAAGTGTGTGTGTGTATGTGTGTGTGTGTGTGTAATTGTTTTTATGAGTGTGTGTGTGTATGAGTGTGTGTGTGTGTATGATTGTGTGTGTATGTGTGTGTAAGTGTGTGTGTGTATGATTGTGTGTGTATGTGTGTGTAAGTGTGTGTGTGTATGTGTGTGTGCATGAGTGTGTGTGTATGAGTGTGTGTGTTTTTGTGAGTGTGTGTGTGTGTATGATTGTGTGTGCATGTGTATGTGCATGAGTGTGTGTGTATGAGTGTGTGTGTGTGTATGATTGTGTGTGTATGTGTGTGTAAGTGTGTGTGTGTATGTGTGTGTGCATTTATAAAGCGTTTTTTTTATATGTGTAAAGCGTTTCTCCATTTATACCCATTTGGGCGAGTTCAACTATCTCTGAACGGCTGCAACAGAGGAAAGCAACGATGAAATGCTGCTGAAAGCTGTCATACCTCCCAAATTCCAAGTGGAGAATGCTGCTAAAGGGCTTCTCAATGAGTTTCTCCGATTAAAAAAAGAGTAGATCTGGGCGAAATGAGGTATATTATACACCAAATGTACCCATAAAGTCTACCAAAATGTCTAGAATTCTTTAGCTTAGAAATCAATGAACAATATTTTTTGGACGGGCAGGCAGCTTTATATGCACGGTAGGTACAGCCTGTCGAGAGGGATGAAAGAATATTTTTCAATATTTTTTAAAACCATTTTATGACTAGTTTTGAAATATATTATAATTTAAGAACATTTAAGATAATTTAAGATGTTTTGAGGATTATTTTAAGATATTTTAAGAATTTATGACACATAGTCCACATGAACCGAAAGCAACGATGAAATGCTGCTGAAAGCTGTCGTACCTCCCAAATTCCAAGTGGAGAATGCTGCTAAAGGGCTTCTCAATGAGTTTCTCCGATTAAAAAAAGAGTAGATCCGGGCGAAATGAGGTATATCATACACCAAATGTACCCATAAAGTCTACCAAAATGTCTAGAATTCTTTAGCTGAGAATTATTCCCTTCCAATTTAAGTCATACTCCGTGACTAGAGATGCACCCATCGTAAATCCTGTAGATGGCCGTAGAGAGATCACGTTAGTCTTCATCGAAGGTAAAAGCAGTTGAATTCCGTGTTATAAACTCATCACCAAACGATGCTCAGACGACAATTCAACGGCAATTTTGCAGAGGTTCACCACTGTACCATCACAGATAATATGTTGGCTGGTATCTTCTTGTCTTCAAGTTTCAATATGCTGGCCTGTTGAGTTCGTTACGGCAATATAAAGAAAATTAGCCACGTGCAGACGGCAAATATGTCGAAAACGATAAATTCGTGAGTATTGAACTGTGCCTTGGCAGATTTTGGGAATCATTTTGTTGTGCACGAGTTGGACTTTTCCCGAAATCTGCCAGGGTGACGATCAACATTCAATTTTTAAGGTGGTCGAGAAAAGCTTACCGAGGTGGGGACGACCAAAATCGCGGACTGGAGACGCAGACAAAATTCGTCGGTCAAAATGACCACCGAGATGTGAAGGACGATGCAAGATGATGGGCTAGAGGGCACAGTCCTTGCCTGCTTTGCAGGATGTAGTCAAAGTATAGTCTTTGATTTAGTACATATGATGTTGAGTCTGTTCGGGTAGTTGGGAGTTGAGTGAGAGGCCGGTGAGAAAAGCTTGAGTAGGATCTTGGGTTAGCCCCCTCTCTATCTATACCCCCTTGCTGCTGGGCTGAATCATTTCACAGCTTAAAAATTCCGTTAAAATGTTGCAACGTATTTCCAAAATTGTGAAAAAGTTATCCGGTAACTCAGTTTGCTGGAAGCTGTTTGCTGGGTCGGTTTGCT
>JAYUJX010000009.1:0-2697 GCA_043764955.1 Polaromonas sp. | reverse complement strand
CGTTTTAGAGCTCTGTTCAGGCGGTTCCCCGTAAAACAAATACACCCCCGCCGTTTCAGGAATGTCCGCTACATTCGTCTCCAAATGCGGTGGCACAGCAGCGCTGCCTTGCAGCAAAATTTGCGCCTGCTGGCTAATGGCTTCTGCCCCAAGCTCTTGCGTGGCAACTTTTAAGAAGCCCTGCATCAAATCCACATCGCCCATGGCGCGGTGGCGCGACAGCGTTGTCAGGCCATGCCGTTGCATGATCGCGTCCAGCCCGTGCCCTTTGTGCTGCGGGTAAAGCTTGCGCGACAGCCGCACGGTGCACAGCGTTTTCACCCGCAGCGCCACATCCATACGGGCATATTCTTGCATCAAAAAACCGTGGTCAAACCGCACGTTGTGCGCCACCAGCACAGCACCGTCCAACAGTTTCAGCAGCGCAGCGCCCACTTCGTCAAAGCTGGGCGCGTCAGCCACCATCGCGTCACTGATGCCGGTAAGGCCTTGAATCAACGGCGGAATCCGTGTGCCCGGGTTGACCAAGGTGCTCCACCGCGCCACTTCCAGCCCGTTTTCGACGCGAACGGCGGCGATTTCCGTGATGCGGCAATTCAGCGGGTTACCTCCGGTGGTTTCAAGGTCTAAGAGGACGTAACAAGGCAGCATAGTCAGTGATGATACGCTAACTCTTTGGCGCGTAACTTGCTATTAATTAAATAGCTGATTAGCCAACAAATACAATGGCTAAAGGCGTGTTTTTGAGTCTAAATTGCCCAATTTTCAATGTCCAAACCATAAATGGCGAAATCAGCCACATTGTTGGTAACCAGTGTGACTTGCAATGCCAAAGCATGCGCTGCAATCATGCGGTCAAAGCTGCTTTTGCGATTCGGAAACTGCTGCGACAGCTTGCCAAACATCGCTGCTGCTTTGATGTCAAACGATGCAACGGTAATGGCACTGAGCAAACTGTCAAACTGCGACTCGTCATTGTGCGTATCCAGCCCACAAGTAAGTTCCGCCCAAGTGACAGCGCTGATAACCACCTCGCCCTTTCTGCACTGCTTAAAACGCGCAATGACCTGCTCAGGCTGCTCATTCATCAAATAAATGCAGATATTGGTATCCAGCAAATACTTGATCAAGTCTTGCTCCCGCTGGTATTGCCCGCATTGCGCCAATTTCTATCAGCTTCAACAAACTCAGGGCGCGTCAGCTTTCCGCCAATAGCGTGTTGCCTCAAAGCAGCAAACAACTGCGGCACGCTTTCCATCGTTTTTTCGACAGGCTGCACAATGATCTTTTCACCCTCACGCGTGACGATCAGCTCCGTCTTAGGCGGAAAAGCCATACTCGCAGGCAAACGCACAGCCTGCGAGTTGCCGGCTTGAAATTGGCGGGTTGTGTAGGTTTGTGACATGGTTTTCTCCTTAAAAGGATACGATGTAATAACATGGTATCACGATTGTGCTGCTTGTGAAAGTTTTAACTTTCGTTGAGATAGTTCGAGCTTTGCGTACAATTCTAACTAATTTAACTTTAAAGAACTTGTAATGAATACTAATCGCGGAACTTATATTGTTGTTGCATCATTCTTAATTGCTTTCTCATTAACTGGATGCGGCGCTGTGTATCAAAAAGCGGCAGACGATTTCATGCTTACCCAACCTAAAAGCGCGTGGGGGAAAGCTCCATCGGATAACCATGCAATGCAAGAGCAAGAATTGATTAAAGCCATGCTAAAAGATTCTGATTCTCCGAAATTTCAAGTCTTAAATCTCGAAACAGCAATTATTCCAACTTCATTGTTAGAACCAAAGGTTTTACCAGTGTGGAAATCCACAGTTCTTGTTAATGCGAAAAATTCATATGGTGCGTATACTGGTTTTAAAACATGGCATTTTTACTATGTTGATGGGTTATTACACGCTTATAAACAGGGTAACGAGTTAATTGAATATTTGAAAAAGTAAGCGAACTTAAAAAATTCTGTTGTTACGTCTTCTCTAGGTCAGCGTTTTTGCTTTTCACTAAGTTTGCCAATTGCGCGTATACGCGGTTTTATACGGTCTCAAATTCGCTATAAATAACATAGCTACTTAGGCAATAAATAAACCGGCTAGTGGCATATTTATTGTTGAGGTCGATATCTTAAGCACTAAACCCAAACTTAGCCAAAACCGCCTTAGCCGCAGGCGTTTGCAAGTAATCAAACAGTGCTTTAGCGGTAGGGTGGGCGGATTTGAGTAGCACCATGCGTTGCTTCAAAGGTGCGTGCAGGTTGGCGGGTAGCAGCCAATGGCCGCTGCTTTGTACGGCTACTTCAGGTGCAAGCGCGAGCGACAGCGCCGTGATGCCAGCTTGCGCCGCGCCGCTGGTGACAAACTGGGTGGCTTGGCTGATGTTGTCGCCCAGCACGAGTTTCGGCTGCAACTGTTCCCACAACCCCAGGTTTTGCAAAGCTTCCTTGGCGGCGCGGCCATAGGGAGCGTGCTCGGGGTTGGCGATGGCGAATTTGCGGATGGATTTGATCTGGCTTGCTAGGTCTGAACGCGCTTCGGCGTCGGTTTTGGGGAGATGGAGTGCTGAATTTTTAGGCAATATCATGGCGACTCGCCCCGTGGCGTATAGCGCACCGGTATCTTGCACGCCTCCTTGTGTTAACCCCGCCTTCGCCAATGCCAGCACATAGCCTTCGTCGGCTGATAAAAA
>JAYUJX010000008.1:0-2699 GCA_043764955.1 Polaromonas sp. | reverse complement strand
ACCTGTAACAACGTGTGCATTTCACCACGTATTTGTGTCAGCATGCGTACCAAGTCACAAATAACCACGCTTTGGGTAATATTCACGGAAAAACAGTGGTATGACTCAAATAATTCATTCAAAACTCATTTTTAAGGTGATTTAGCGGAAATCCATTAAAACACGTTTTTAGGTGCACAAATATGCCTCTAGCCGACGTATTTATTGCTTATTTAGCTATAAAATTAATAGCAATTACAAGTACTCATTTTTTGCAGTCCCAATTGGCTGTTTCGCTAGGTAGAATGCGAGATTGACTTATTCAATCTCAGCGCCCCCTTCATCACAACGACACCTTTTATAAACATCCAAAACACCTATGACTGGCATGATTACCGGAAGCATTGTTGCCCTAGCAACACCCATGAATTTAGACGGCAGCGTGGACTACCCTGCGCTGCGCAAACTGATTGATTGGCACATCACCGAGGGCACAGACTGCATCGGCGTGGTCGGCACCACGGGTGAATCGCCTACGGTTAGCGTGCAAGAGCACTGCGAAATCATTCGTGTCTCTGTCGAAGAGTCAAAACGCTACGCAGCGGCTAACCCAACCGTGCGCGATGGCAAGCATGTGCCCATCATGGCGGGCTGCGGCGCTAATTCAACGGCAGAAGCCATCGAATTAGCAAAATACGCCCAACAAGTCGGTGCAGACTGCCAGTTGCAGGTCGTGCCCTACTACAACCGCCCGACCCAAGAAGGTCAGTACCTGCATTTCAAAGCAATTGCTGAAGCTATTGCACTGCCTATGGTGCTGTACAACGTGCCGGGGCGCACGGTGGCTGATATGTCTGTCGAAACCACCTTGCGCTTGGCGCGTGTGGACGGCATTGTGGGTATCAAAGAAGCCAGTGGCAACATTGACAAAGCGCAGTGGCTGATCAAAGGCGCACAAGCCTTGAAAGCGGAAACCGGCGGGGAAGTAGGCAAAGATTTTGCCATCTATTCAGGTGACGACCCAACTGCGGTGGCGATGATGCTGGTGGGTGGCCAAGGTAATATCAGCGTGACGGCAAACATTGCACCCAAGCTCTTGCATGAGTTGTGCGTGGCTGCTGTGGCGGGTGATATTAAAACGGCGACGGCGATTCAGTTCAAACTGCTGAGCCTGCACAAAGCCATGGGCATTGAAGGCAACCCGATCGCTGTCAAGTGGGCGATGAAGCGTTTGGGTCTGTGCAGCCCAGCCATTCGCCTGCCTTTGACGGAGCTGACCGCTGCTAGTCAGCCCGCTGTAGAAGCGGCCATGCGTGAAGCTGGATTGTTGTAATCAAATTAATTCTTGAAGGATTCTAGAGTGAACCGTAACGTTAAATTGAACAGTTTGCAACGCGCCGTTAGCTTGGCTGTACTTTGTGCTTTTGGCTTGGGCGCTTGCGCTGTGATTGAGGAAGACAAAATCAATTACAAAAGCGTTCAAAAAGGCAATTCATTAGAAATTCCGCCAGACTTGGTGCAACTCAGCCGTGATACCCGCTACCAAGTTGGCAGCAGCGCCAGCGCCAGCAGCTTTGAAACGGGTAAAAGCACGCCAACGGGCACACCTACTGCGCCGTTGACCTTGGGTGATGTGAGCATTGAACGCGCGGGCAACCAGCGTTGGTTGGTAGTGAAGCGTGCGCCAGACAAAGTTTTCCCGGTTTTGCGCGATTTTTGGACAGACAGCGGCTTTTTGCTAGCCACCGATGAGCAAGGCCTTGGCATCATTGAAACCGACTGGGCCGAAAACCGCGCCAAACTGCCACAAGACTTTATCCGTGCCAGCTTGGGCAAATTGCTCGATTCGATTTATTCGACGGGCGAACGCGACAAATTCCGTACCCGGATTGAGTTGAACAGCACCGGAGGCACAGAGATTTACGTGAGCCACCGTGGCATGGTTGAGAAATATGTCACCGGTAGCTCTGGCACCACCGTATGGGAGCCGCGCACACCTGACCCAGAACTAGAAGCCGAATTTTTGCGTCGCATGATGGTGAAGTTGGGTGTTTCTGAGGAGCAATCCAAGAAAGTTGCTGCGTCTGTACCGGCGGTTCAAACCTCCAAAATCACCACAGAAAATGGTCAAAGCGTGATTCAAGTCAGTGAAGCTTTTGACCGCGCTTGGCGCCGTGTCGGTTTGGCTTTAGACCGCACCGGCTTCACGGTCGAAGACCGTGACCGTGCACAAGGCATCTACTTTGTGCGCTATGTTGAGTTGAATCCTGATTTGAAAGAAAAGGGCTTTTTAGCCAAGCTTTTGAACCTAAGCAGCGACACAAACACACCGGTTTTGAAGTACCGCATTTTGGTGAAAAGTAACAACCCTGCACAAACCACAGTCAGTGTGCAAAACACGACTGGTAGCGCTGCGCCTGCCAAGGATACGCAAAACATCCTCAAGGTGTTGGCGGACGATCTAAAATAGTACTTATCGCCATTTCAAGCCATGCTCCGCTATAAAAATCTGAGTAGCGGCAGTACGGGAAACGCCACACTGGTGGAAGCCAGTGACGAACACAGCGCAACATCAAGCCGTAAAGCCAGCCGCGTTTTGGTTGATTGCGGAATGCGGCTTTCCCGTCTGCTTGAGCTGTTAGCTGTGGCCGATGTGCCGCCCGCTGACATCGACGCCATCTTTATCACCCATGAGCACAGTGACCATATTGGCTGTGTCA
>JAYUJX010000007.1:0-10432 GCA_043764955.1 Polaromonas sp. | reverse complement strand
AGCCAGGCTTGACCTGTTCCCACTTGCCCGAAAAGACTTGCACTTTGTGACCATGCTCTTCAATTTCATTGAAAAGTGGCTTGCGCTCGCCTTGCAGCTCCCACAAAACGTGCGGCATCGCAACGTTAGGCATGGCCAGATTGTTCCAACCTGTTGCTTTTGTTTCGTCACGGTAATAAGTGCGTAGGTACGTGTACAAGTAATCAGCACCTGTACCACCACTGCCAGCACGAGAACGAGCAATCACCGTCAAATCTGGTGGGTTTGCGCCCAACCAGTCTTTGGCTTGCTTAGGGTCGATAGCGGCCTTCATGGTTTCACCCACTTTGTCGGTCGCGAACAGCAAGTTTTCTTTGATTTGCGTTTCCGTCAAACCAATATCTTTTAAGCGGTTGTAGCGCATATAAGCAGCGGAATGACAGTTCAGGCAATAGTTGACAAACAACTTGGCACCATTTTGCAAAGCGGCCATGTCGTTGATTTTATTGGGCGCTTTATCCCAAGCGATACCTTCTGAACTTGCCTGTGACGCTGTAACAAAACCCAAAGACAAAATTAGGCTAAGGAGTAGTTTTTTCATTTTTATGGTTCTCCTTCTAATCAATGTGCAGCAAAAACAACACGATCAGGCACGGCTTTAGGCGTACCCAATTTGCTCCACCAAGGCATCAGCAAGAAGAAGCCGAAATAAAACAAGGTGCCGACTTGCGACACACGCTCGCCAATGGCGGACGGTGGCTGCACACCCAAGTAACCCAAGACCAAGAAGTTGATCACAAAAATACCATACATGTATTTGTGCCAATCAGGGCGGTAACGAATTGATTTCACCGGGCTGTTGTCCAACCAAGGCAAGAAGAACAAAATAATTACCGCACCGCCCATGACGACCACGCCCCAGAACTTGGCATCAATCGCCAACATCATGGCGCTAACGCCAACAGCGACAACAATCGCTGCGCCTTTGAAGAGCGTTGGCAATTTGGACTTGAACGCTGCAAAAGCAGCCGCACCCAAAACGCAAGCAATCAAGGCATACATCATTTGCGATGTGATAGCACGCAACATGGAGTAATACGGTGTGAAGTACCACACTGGTGCGATGTGCGCTGGTGTTTTTAACGGATCGGCTGGGATGAAGTTGTTGTACTCCAAAAAGTAACCACCAAATTCAGGCGCGAAGAAGATGATGGCGGTGAACACCATCAAGAATAAGCTGACCGAAAATATGTCGTGTACCGTATAGTATGGATGGAACGGAATGCCATCCAACGGGTGGCCAGCAGCATCTTTAGGCGCATTGGGTCCTTTGATTTCAACACCGTCTGGGTTGTTTGAACCCACTTCATGCAAAGCAATGATGTGTGCCGCCACCAAACCGAGCAAAACCAAAGGCACAGCAATCACGTGGAAGCTGAAGAAACGGTTTAAGGTTGCATCACCCACCACATAGTCACCACGAATCAGCAAAGCCAAGTCTGGACCCACAAACGGAATAGCAGCAAACAAGTTAACAATCACTTGAGCGCCCCAGTAGCTCATTTGACCCCAAGGGAGCAAGTAACCCATGAAAGCTTCAGCCATCAAGCACAAGAAAATCGCGCAGCCAAAAATCCAGACCAGTTCGCGCGGCTTCCTGTAGCTGCCGTAGATCAAACCACGGAACATGTGCAGGTAGACCACGACAAAAAACATCGATGCGCCCGTTGAATGCATGTAACGCACCAACCAGCCCCAAGGCACGTCGCGCATGATGTATTCGACAGAAGCAAACGCCAAAGCAGCGTCTGGCTTGTAGTGCATCACCAAAAAGATGCCTGTGACGATTTGAATCACTAGCACCAACAGCGCTAGCGCCCCAAAAACATACCAAAAGTTCAGATTTTTGGAAGCGTAATACTCGCTTAAATGCTCTTTGTAGAGCTTTGAAGCTGGGAAGCGGTTGTCTACCCAGTTCAGCAGTTTTTCGCCAGCAGGCGCATTGGGGGAAATTTCGTTATAAACGGCCATGATTTATCTACCTTTATCTGACTTAAGCTTTTTTGTCTTCGCCAATGATGAGGCGAGAGTCAGACAAATACATGTGTGGGGGTATTTCTAGGTTGTCAGGCGCAGGTTTGTTTTTGTAAACGCGGCCAGCCATGTCGAACGTTGAACCGTGGCAAGGGCACAAAAAGCCGCCTGTCCAGTCATCAGGCAAAGAAGGTTGTGCGCCTGGCGTGAACTTGTCAGACGGCGAACAACCTAGATGTGAGCAGATACCTACCGCCACAAAAATTTCAGGCTTGATAGAACGCGCTTCATTGCGAGCGTACTCTGGCGTAAATTCATCTGGTTTACGCTCTGATTTAGGGTCAGCCAGTTGACCATCAATCCCTTTCAACGCCGCTAATTGCTCTGGCGTGCGTTTGACAATCCAGACGGGTTTGCCGCGCCACTCAACAGTCAACTTTTCGCCCGGTTTCAGAGCGGAAATATCAACTTCAACCGCTGCGCCCGCCGCTTTGGCACGCTCAGACGGGGAGAAACTGCTGACAAATGGGACGGCTACAAAGCCTGCGCCCACTGCGCCTGCGCAGCTGGAGGCAATTAGCCATGTTCTTTTACTGGTATCAACGCTTGCGCTCATAGGTGCATTCTTTTGTGAAATTTAACGAAATGGGATGCAATCAGGGGTAACTCCTTATTGTAGCTGACCGCTGAAAGCAAAATCAACATAAGGGATACACAAAAAAACGTCTGGACAAGCTTTTAACAGCAGTTTTATGGCTTTTTTCCGCGCAATCTTCCCTGAAAAACCCAAGTTGACAGACAACTTACACCGGTCATAATCGCGCCGTTAGCTTTTTAAACGACCATAAGGGAAACAAATCATGAGCATGATGTCTGAATTTAAAGAATTTGCCCTCAAAGGCAATGTGATGGATCTCGCCGTTGGCGTGATCATTGGCGCAGCCTTCGGCAAAATCGTTGATTCGTTCGTGGGCGATTTGATCATGCCTATCGTGGGCAAGATTTTTGGCGGTACAAACTTTACTGAGATGTACTACGTATTAGGAGCACCTACCAAAGCGGTCGAAGGCGCGGCCAGCTACGCCTCACTCAAAGCGGCCGGTGCCAACTTGTTCGCCTACGGCAACTTCCTCACCATCGTCGTGAATTTTGCGATTTTGGCATTTGTTATTTTCTTGATGGTCAAACAAATGAACAAGATGAAACGAGCCGAGCCAGCAGCGCCTGCGCCAGCGACACCAGAAGACGTCGTTTTGCTCCGCCAAATCCGAGACAGCTTGGCGAAATAAAAGCGCTTTTGGGCTTTAATTCCCCTTCATTTGAAGGGGTGCCCAACGGGCGGGGTAGCTCTGCGGCGAGTAGCGGCTACCCCGTCGCTTCTCGCCACCCCTTCAAATGAATGGGAATTTGAGAAACTTCTTACTCAATTATCATCTCAAATTTGCTATATATTTAATAGCTATATAGTCAATAAATACGTCGTCTAGAGGCATAAATTGCCTCTATAATCAAGTTTCCATCAAGCCTTCACCAATTTTTTGGCCATGTTGATCGCCGCAATCAAACTGGAAGCGTCCACAACACCCCGCCCCGCAATATCAAACGCCGTGCCGTGGTCCGGACTAGTCCGAACCAGTGGTAATCCCAGCGTCACATTCACGCCCTGCTCGACACCTAGGTACTTCACAGGAATCAGCCCTTGGTCGTGGTACATCGCAATCACGGCGTCAAATTCGCCCAACTGCTTGTGCGCTAAGCCATTGTCATCATTCACGAATTTATCCCTGGCCCGCATAAAAACTGTATCTGGCGCAAACGGTCCCACCACATCAATGCCCTCTTTTTGAGCCGCAGCGATAGCGGGCGAAATGATGTCAATTTCCTCCCGCCCAAACAAACCGCCCTCACCCGCATGTGGGTTCAAACCCGCCACGGCAATGCGTTGCCTTTGTTTTTGCTGCCTAGGCTTTTGCTGACCGATTGCCTGCAAATTCTGTGGGGAATCCGCGACAAAAGTTCCCGCCGTTCTGTGCAAAAAATTACGAGTTATGCGTATAGTTTCAAGCACGTTATCGTAAGAAACCGCCTCAATCGCGTCCCGCAGCGACATATGGATACTAACGAGCACCGTTTTCAGCTCCTCGTTCGCCAGCATCATTCTTACGGGTAATTTTTCGGAGACATCCTTGATGGGTATGCCTAAAAAAGCAGCAGCTTCCGCCTGCAGCAGCTCGGTATGCCCAGGAAACTTCACCCCCGCCAGCGCCAAAGCCTCTTTGTGCAGCGGCGCGGTGACGAGTGCTGAAATCCGCCCTTTCAACGCCGCCCTAGCCGCCCAAACCACCGCATCAGCCGCAGCTTTGCCCGATTTGGCGCTGATTTTGCCGATTTCAAAAGCGGTAGAAGCATCAAAAACACCCTTTTTTTGCTCACCTATTTGCAGCACTCTAAGCACGTGATGCGCCGGCTGAGTGCCAATTTCACCCTCTGAAATCGATTCAATTTTAATAGCAGATTCATGGCCTGATTTAACAAACCCCGCCGCCCGCCTCATCGCAGACACATCACCCACCACAAAACAACCCTTCGTCAGCTCCGGCTCTTGCATAAACGCTTTGACGATGATTTCAGGGCCGATGCCCGAAGGATCGCCCATGGTGATGGCTATGGGGGTTATTGGAAAGTTGCTCATAAATTAAGCTGGATTATCAATTTCAATGTATTCATGCTCAATACCCAGCTTTTCAGCCACATGCCCCGCTACCGCTGGCGCGCCATACCGCTCAGTCGCGTGGTGGCCGCAGGCGTAGTAGGCGACGCCGCATTCGCGGGCGAGATGGGCTTGGGGTTCGGACATTTCGCCGGTGATGAAGGCGTCTGCGCCTGCGGCGATGGCGGCTTCGAAGTAGCTTTGTGCGCCGCCAGTGCACCATGCTATATTTTTTATAGCTAATGAGGCAACAAATACGCCATCTATGTGCCTTTTCAAGGTGTTTTCTAGGTGGCTTTGTAGATTTTCAGGGTTTTGCAGCGTTTTAGGCTGATTTTGTTCAATATTCGCCAGCCAACCCAGCGATTGGTCGCCAAAATGGGTGATTTCGCCTCTTTCCGCTGTTTTTGGAATAATAAAGCCGAGTTTTTGCCCCAATTGCGCGTTGTTGCCCAGCTCTGGGTGGGCGTCTAGCGGGAGGTGGTAGGCGAAGAGGTTGATGTCGTGGGCGAGCAGGAGTTTCAGGCGCTCTTTCATCCAGCCTGTGACCACGCCGGTTTGTCCGCGCCAAAACAGGCCGTGGTGGACGAAGATGGCGTCTGCTTTGGCGTCAATGGCGGCTTCGATCAAAGCACGGCTGGCGGTGACGCCAGAGACGATTTTGCGAATCTGCGCTTTGCCCTCAACCTGAAGGCCGTTGGGGCCGTAGTCGGTGAAGCGCTCGGGTTGCAGCAGGCTGTTGAAGGTGGAGAGTAGCGCTTGTCTATCAATCATGCGGGTAAGGCGTTAAGTTATGCAGGGAAGTTATGCAGGGGATGTGGAATTTTGTCATTGTGCCCCCACTTCGCATATTGATTGGGCAAATAAGCCCGTATTTACATGGACAATGCTGATATGAAACGATTTTGGCTCTTTTTCTCTCAAACGGTGACCGTTTTGCTTGCGGCACTATTCATCGTCACCACTCTGAAACCGGCTTGGCTGGGTAATTCAGTGGGTTGGCTGGGCAGCTCTAAGGCACAGGTGGCGGGTATTTCCGTGACCGAAGCACCAGCGCCTATCGCTGGATCTGTGCCCGTGGGAAGCTTTCGCGCAGCAGCGCAAAAAGCATCTGCCGCTGTGGTGAGTATCAATGTGAGCAAAAACGCTGTTAAAAACCCGCAAATGGACGATCCGTGGTTCAAGTTTTTCTTTGGCGAGCGGGGTCAAAACGGTGAGCAAAATGGTGGCAGAGGCTCTGAGCCGCAGCAAGCGGGCTTGGGCAGCGGCGTGATTGTCAGCACGGACGGCATTATTTTGACCAACAACCATGTGGTGGAAGGTGCGGACGAAATTGAGGTCATCTTGAACGACAGCCGCCGCGCTATTGCTAAAGTGATCGGTACGGACCCAGATTCTGACCTCGCCATCCTCAAAATCACTCTCGACAAATTGCCAGCGATTGTGCTGGGTAACTCTGACGCGCTGCAAGTGGGCGACCAAGTTTTGGCCATCGGCAACCCGTTTGGCGTGGGGCAAACGGTGACCAGCGGCATTGTGAGCGCACTGGGGCGCAATCAGCTGGGCATCAACACCTTTGAAAACTTTATTCAAACCGATGCAGCCATCAACCCGGGCAACTCTGGCGGCGCTTTGGTGGATGTGAATGGTAATTTGCAGGGTATCAACACCGCTATTTATTCGCGCTCTGGTGGCAGCTTGGGCATTGGGTTTGCGATTCCCGTGTCCACCGCCAAGCAGGTGATGGAAGGCATTGTGAAAGACGGTGTGGTGACGCGCGGTTGGATTGGTGTGGAGCCGCAAGACTTGTCACCAGAGCTAGCCGTTACGTTTGGAATCAAAAATTCATCAAAATCTGGCGAAGCTTTACAAGGTGTCATTATCACAGGTGTTTTACAAGGTGCGCCGGCGGCCAAAGCGGGCATTGTGCCGGGGGACATCATTGTGAGCATCGCCGGAAAACCAGTTCGAAACGTTTCGGAATTATTGACACAAGTGTCAAGCATCAAACCTGGAAACAGTGAGAAATTTGGCATTATTCGCAAAGAAGCACCATTGGAGCTGACGGTTGCTGCTGGAACACGTCCACGGCCGAAGGTGCAGGCGCGTTAAAGTACGGACAGGGTTTATTTTTAGCCTTTTTAAAAATGTCGCTTTCAACTTTTTGAACAACCTACCGAACAATGAATTGGAGTAAGAACGTGAAAAAACTCACCTTGTTAAAAATTGCCAGTGCAGCTTTGTTGGCCACTGCCGGCCTAGCAGCACAAGCCGCCGGCCCTGATTGGAGTTTGATCATCACCGGCCCAGGCGTGGTCATTCCGCCCGCACCTACGCAAGTAGCCCCTGTGCGCGTTGCACCTATTGTGGTTGCACCTATGCCACCCGCACAAGTGACAGGCGTACAAGGCAACCGACCAGACAATGGCTGGGAGCGTGACCGTGATCGTCAATACCAAGACCGTTTTCAAGAGCCCTTTCAAGAGCGTGAAAGCTACTACCTAGAGCGCGAACGCGCTTTCCAAGCCCGCGAAGCTGCGTTTTTAGAGCGCGAGCGTCAGCGTCAATTGGTGGTTGAAAACAACCGTGCTGCAGCCGCAGCCATCAACGACCGCCAAGATGCGCAACTCGATCAAGTCGTTACTGGTGTTAATGCTGGTCAAATCACGCGAGACCAATTTGCCGCAATCATGGCGCAGCAAAAAGATATCCGCAATAAAGAGCGTTCTTTTTTGGCTGATGGTTTTTTGTCACAACCAGAATACCAAACACTACAAGCCGATTTGAACAATGTTGACCAAGCGATTCGTTTTGCATCTCGCGGTCGTCCGCAGCCGCGTGAGCGTATTTATTACCCACAGAATCGTTAATGTGAATTAGCTTTTCTGGCTGTTTAGTCTTCAAGCCGCAAGGATTTAGGTTCTCGCGGCTTTGTGCTTTCTGGGTTTCTAGATATAATCAAAGTCAATCCGAGGAGCGATGCAGTTCACACCAGTTGAACGAGGCTCGGACAGCATACTAGTTTGAAGCTTTCAAAGTTTACAACCGGACTGCACCAACCGCGCTCACCCACTGTTCTGTGAGGTGAAGCCGGTGAATCAATATTCCCCAAAAGTTTCATCAATCAGCCACAGTGGTTAGCCTTATTTATTTTTAACTTTAAATATTTGGAGTGAGCTATGAAGCCCGTCGCGAAATCAAAAACTACTGCTGAGAAAAAAGCAGCACCAAAGACAACAACAAAGACAACAACAAAGACAACAACCAAGACAGCTGCTAAGCCTACTGCTGCAGCTATCGCAAAATCTGTCGTTGAGGCAGTGGTTGCTGCAGCCAAGCAAGACTACGCTGTTGCAGACATGAGCCTAGCCGCTTTTGGTCGCAAAGAGCTGAACATTGCTGAGACAGAAATGCCAGGCTTGATGTTTATCCGTGAAGAATTCGCCAAGGAGCAACCGCTCAAAGGCGCTCGTATCACGGGTTCATTGCACATGACGATTCAAACCGCCGTGTTGGTTGAGACTTTGCAAGCTTTGGGCGCTGAAGTGCGCTGGGCTTCTTGCAATATTTTCTCGACACAAGACCACGCCGCTGCCGCTTTGGTCGCCGCTGGCACGCCAGTTTTTGCCTACAAAGGCATGAGCTTGGATGTGTACTGGGATTACACACACCGCATTTTTGAATTCACCGGCAAAAAAGGCACGGCTGGCGAAGGCCCGAACATGATTTTGGACGACGGTGGCGATGCTACGTTGTTGATGCATTTGGGTACACAGGCTGAAAAAGACCCCAAAGTCATCTCTAAGCCAGGCAG
This sequence comes from Polaromonas sp., assembly GCA_043764955.1. Lineage (GTDB taxonomy): Bacteria > Pseudomonadota > Gammaproteobacteria > Burkholderiales > Burkholderiaceae_C > Aalborgiella. The sequence continues at coordinate 1,895 of JAYUJX010000007.1, read as the reverse complement.
CGAAGAAGAAATTTGCTTGTTCAACGCGATTAAAGCAAAACTTAAAGTTGACCCAACTTGGTACAGCCGCCGCCTGAAAAACATCATGGGAGTGACGGAAGAAACCACCACCGGCGTACTGCGTTTGAACGAAATGTCTGCAAAAGGCACTTTGAAGATTCGCGCTATCAACGTGAACGATTCAGTGACCAAGTCAAAATTCGACAACCTGTACGGCTGCCGCGAGTCTTTGGTTGATGCGATCAAACGCGCTACCGATGTGATGATTGCAGGCAAAGTAGCTGTAGTTGCTGGTTACGGCGACGTGGGCAAGGGTTCTGCACAGGCTTTGCGTGCACTTGCTGCTCAAGTTTGGGTCACTGAAGTTGACCCGATCAACGCGCTGCAAGCTGCCATGGAAGGCTACAAAGTCGTAACCATGGAATACGCTGCCGACAAGTGCGATATTTTTGTATCCGCTACTGGCAACAAAAACGTCATCACTTATAAGCACATGGACGCGATGAAAAACAACGCCATCGTCTGTAACATTGGCCACTTTGACAACGAAATCGACGTTGCATCACTCGCCGAATGCAAGTGGGAAGAGATCAAGCCACAAGTTGACCACGTGATTTTCCCGAAATCTGGCAAAAAGCCATCCAAGCGCATCATCTTGTTGGCGCAAGGCCGTTTGGTGAACTTGGGCTGCGGCACAGGCCACCCAAGCTTTGTGATGTCTTCAAGCTTCGCGAACCAAACGATTGCGCAAATCGAGTTGTTCACCAAGCCGAAAGAATACAAAGTGGGTCAAGTCTATGTCTTGCCTAAGCATCTGGACGAAAAAGTGGCGCGCTTGCACCTGAAAAAGGTGGGCGCTGTGTTGACTGAGTTGACCACAGAGCAAGCTAGCTACATTGGCGTGAACAAAGCTGGCCCTTACAAGGCTGATACTTACCGCTATTAATACCAGCTTACCTTGTCATTCCCGCGAAGGCGGGGATCCATGGCAGCGGTTGTGGATTCCCGCCTTCGCGGGAATAACGGCTAACATACTATTAATTGCATAGCGCTACTGGCAATAAATACGCCGTCTAGCGCTATTTTTACCTCTAAAATACTAATTTCATGCGTGCAGATCAACTTCTCGTCCATCGTGGCCTAGCCAGCACCCGCGCCCAAGCGCAGCGGCTGATAGCCAGCGGTGTGCAGTGGCTCAAACTAAGCCAGCACCACAAGGCACAAGGCGCGATGAGCAGCGCAGAGATCGGCGCTGTTTCAGTTTCAAACTCAAACGCAGCAAGTTCAACGCAAAGCTCCACCCTATACTGGCAGCGTATCGCCAAAAACGGTGATATTTTGCCCGATGACGCGCAAATTGAGTTGCTCAACGATTCTGAGGCTCGCTATGTTTCACGTGGTGGTTTGAAGTTGGAAGGTGCGCTGCAAACGCTTGGTTTGTCCGTGAAGGGCAGCACTTGCTTAGATGTGGGTCAATCTACTGGCGGTTTTACCGACTGTTTATTGCAACAAGGCGCTGCACGGGTCGTTGGCGTGGACGTTGGATTTGGGCAATTGCACGACAAACTGCGCTCGGATGAACGCGTTTTGTGCTTTGAACGCGTGAATGCACGTGAGCCAGGGGCGATTGCAACGGAAATTAGCAAACTGCTGTCGGGTGAAGAAGACCTTGATGCAGATTTTGACGAAGATTCAGAGTTTGATGATGATAGCTATGACGATGACGAGACTGAATTTACTCCTAAAAATATAGCCACTCAGGCAATAAATACGCCGGTTAGAACGCTATTTGAACCTGATTTTGTCGCTGAATTCGACTTCATCGTTGGCGACCTGTCGTTCATCTCGCAAACCCTCGTCTTACCCGCCATTGCACCACTGCTCAAACCAAACGG
>JAYUJX010000006.1:0-10449 GCA_043764955.1 Polaromonas sp. | reverse complement strand
TGGGCACCTAAAACCTTGGTGGCGCGTGTGCGATGTGCGCGACGTGGCAGCATTGAAGCAAACCATTGACGCGGCCGTGAACGAGCTGGGCGATTTTTCGGCCTTGGTCAACAACGTGGCACGAGACGACCGCCACACCCTCGAATCGGTCACGCCAGAATATTGGGACGAGCGCATGGCGGTGAACCAGCGCCCTGCGTTTTTTGCGATTCAGGCCATTGTGCCTAGCATGCAAAGACTCAAGGGCGGCTCTGTCATCAACCTGGGCTCAACGGGCTGGCAAACCAAAGGCGGCACCTACCCCTGCTACGCCATCGCCAAGTCGTCGGTGAATGGCTTGACGCGTGGCTTGGCAGAAAGTTTAGGCTCAGACAGAATACGCATCAACACGGTGTCGCCAGGCTGGGTGATGACAGAGCGCCAGATCAAAATGTGGCTGAATGCGGAAGGCGAAGAAGCCATCAAACGCAACCAATGCTTGCCCGATAAATTGCAACCGTCCGACATTGCCAACATGGTGCTGTTTTTAGCGGCGGACGATGGCGCGATGTGTACTGCGCAAGAGTTTAAGGTCGACGCAGGCTGGAACTGAACGCTTCGTCAGCCGTTTGCTCTAGCTGCTTGCCATAGACTGACATAGCAGCCGTTTTAAGAGCACGCAGCATCACTTTTGCAGCGGGTGACAACAGTCTGTCACGCCGCGTGATGATGCCAAAGGCATCCATTTGACACGGTAGTGAAATTGGCAAAATAGCCAGCAAACCGTGATCTGCGTAGTAGCGCGCCACATCGGTCGCGACGACGCTGATCATGTCGCTTTGCTGCAGCATTTTGGTGGTGAACATCAACGAACCTGTTTCAATAACATTGATAGGCGTTTGCAACCCCACCTCTTGAAACATCAGGTCAAACCGATGGCGCAGCACGCTGCCCTCGGGTGGGATGATCCAGCCCATGTTGACAGCGTCATGCAAGCTTGGCGCGTGCATGCTTAGCAGCGGGTGGCCAGGTCGGGCGATGGCACAAACAGCTTCATCCGACAACATTTCGTAGCGCAATTGAGATTTGTCATGCTGCGCGAACAAACGTGCGACCAAAATATCCAGCTTGCCCTGGTTTAGGCGGTCAATCAAAATATCGCTGGATTCTATTTGCAAGGCAATTTGCAAATTGGGGTGCTCCAGCTTCACCATCGCCACGGCCGGCGGCAACAAGGCCAAACCTGGTGAAGAAATAGCACCTACATAAACTTGGCCGAACTGCCCAGCTTTGGCTGCTTCCAGCTCGTCGTGCGCCTGGTTCAAACTCCCCAAGGCGACGCGCGCATGACGAATCATGGTCTCGCCATACCACGTAGGGCGCATGCCTCTGGGTAATCGGTCGAAAAGAGATACTTCCAAAGCATCTTCCAAATCTTTGAGTAATTTGGACGCAGCAGGTTGCGTCATGCTTAGCGAGTGTGAAGCCTTGTGGATATTGCCGTACTCTGCCAAAGCAACCAGCAACAAAAGCTGGCGTGTTTTAAGCCGTGAACGAATGAACCAGTGCATGTAATTTGTCATAGCTGTAAATGTTTGTACGGGTTTTTACTGATATTGATTAATGTATTGCATAGCATGAAATTAGCATTAGAAGATTATCAATCAAATCCGTATGATGCGGTATCTGCGCCGGAAGGCTCAGAGCATTGACATCAACTCAACTTATATAAATTGGAGATACATGAAAGCACGCAGAAATACTCTCAAGGCACTTGCTGCCGCCATCACGCTTGGTTTCGCGTTTGGCGTGCCAGTGGCCAGCGCGCAAGACAAAGGTACCGTTGGTGTCGCAATGCCCACCAAAACATCAACCCGCTGGGTAAGTGATGGCAACAGCATGGTTGCAGCTTTGGCGGCCAAAGGCTACAAAGCCGACTTGCAATATGCAGATGACGACATTCCAAACCAATTGGCACAAATCGAAAACATGATCACCAAGGGTGTGAAGGTTTTGGTGATTGCTGCGATTGACGGCTCAACCTTGTCCAATGCCCTGCAAAAAGCGGCCGACAAAGGCATCAAAGTTGTGGCGTATGACCGTCTGATCGTTGGCAGCAAGAACGTGGATTACTATGCGACATTTGACAATTTCCAAGTGGGCGTGCTGCAAGCGCAGTCACTCGAAAAAGCGCTCGGCTTGAAAGAAGGCAAAGGCCCTTTCAACATCGAACTCTTTGGTGGCTCTGCTGACGACAACAACGCTTTCTTCTTCTACGACGGCGCAATGTCTGTGCTTGACCCATACATCAAAAGCGGTAAGCTGGTGGTGCAAAGTAAACAAGTTGGCATGACCAAAGTCTCCACCCTGCGTTGGGATGGTGCAGTGGCGCAAGCGCGTATGGACAACTTGCTAAGCGCCTACTACGGTAAAGCCAAAGTAAACGCTGTGTTGTCTCCGTATGACGGTTTGAGCATCGGTATTTTGTCATCGCTTAAAGGCGTGGGCTATGGCGGCGCTGGTCAACCCTATCCCTTTGTGAGCGGTCAAGATGCCGAAGTACCATCTGTCAAATCTATCATCCGCAAAGAGCAGTACTCTACGATTTTCAAAGACACGCGTGAATTGGCCAAAGTAACTGCTGGCATGGTTGACGCCATGATGAGCGGTAAAACCGTGGAAATCAACGACACAAAAACCTACAACAACAAGGTCAAAGTCGTTCCTTCTTACCTGTTGAAGCCAGTCAGCGTGGATTTGTCTAATTACAAGCAAGTCTTGGTTGGCAGCGGCTACATCAAAGAAGAGCAGTTGAAATAAAAAATCGGCTGAAAACATCGCCCATGTGACATGGCTCTGTGCCGATAAGCGCAGAGCCTTTTTACATTCTGGGCGCATTGTCATACGATGCAGGCAAATCGCAAAAATCAAAACAATGACAAACAAAAATAAGACCAAGAGGTAATATGGCTGATCCCATTCTAGAAATGCGCGGCATCACCAAAGCATTCCACAGCGTCAGAGCGCTGAACAATGTCAATTTAACAGTGCAAGCAGGCCAAATTCACGCCATTGTGGGCGAAAACGGCGCAGGCAAATCAACGCTGATGAAAGTTCTCAGCGGCGTTTACCCTGTTGGCGAATACGAGGGTGAGATCAAATTTCTTGGTCAAACATGCCAATTTAAAGGCATTGCCGACAGCGAGCACAAAGGCATCATCATCATCCACCAAGAGCTGGCCTTGGTGCCCTTATTGTCCATCACCGAAAATATTTTTCTGGGTAATGAGCAAGCCAAGTATGGTGTGATCGACTGGAACACCTCGTTTCTCAAGACGCAAGCCTTGCTTAAAAAAGTAGGTTTGAAAGAATCGCCCAACGCACTGATCACCAATTTAGGGGTTGGCAAACAACAGCTGATTGAAATTGCCAAAGCCTTGTCCAAGGAAGTCAAGCTTTTGATTTTGGACGAACCCACCGCGAGCTTGAACGAAACAGACAGCGACGCTTTGCTGGAGTTGCTTTTGGAACTCAAACGCCAGGGCATCGCCTGCATTTTGATTTCGCACAAACTCAACGAAATCTCCAAGGTGGCCGATGCCATCACCGTGCTGCGCGATGGTGCCACGGTAGCTTCGCTTGATTGCACGCAAGAACCCATCAGCGAAGACCAAGTCATCAAACACATGGTGGGTCGCGAGATGGCTGACCGTTACCCCAAACGCACCCCCAATATTGGCGATACCGTTTTTGAGATCAAAAATTGGCAGGTGCGCCACGATGTGCATGCCGACCGGCAGGTCATCAAAGGCGTCGATTTGCATGTCAAACGGGGTGAGATCGTCGGCATTGCCGGGCTGATGGGGGCGGGACGCACCGAATTGGCGATGAGTGTTTTTGGACGCACCTATGGCCAAGGCATCAGCGGCGACGTTTATTTGCATGGCAAGGTTATTGATACCAGCACCGTGCAAAAAGCCATCAATCATGGCATCGCCTATGTCACCGAAGACCGCAAAGGCTACGGCTTGGTTTTGGACGAAACCATTGCCTGGAACACCACCCTGGCGAACTTGGAAGCGGTCTCCAGCTACACGGTGATCGACGAAGGTATTGAATTCAAGGTGGCGGAAGATTATCGCCAGAAACTCAATATACGCAGCCCGAATGTGTTTGCGCGTACCGTCAATTTATCGGGCGGCAACCAGCAAAAAGTGGTGTTGAGTAAATGGTTGTTTTCCAACCCCGAAGTGCTCATTTTGGACGAGCCCACACGGGGCATTGACGTAGGCGCGAAGTACGAGATCTACACCATCATTGCGCAACTGGCCAGTGAGGGTAAATGCGTGATCATGATATCCAGCGAGATGCCTGAGCTGCTGGGCATGTGCGACCGAATTTGTGTGCTCAACGAAGGCATGTTTGTTGCTGAATTTTCAGCCGCAGAAGCCACCCAAGAAAAAATTATGCGATCTATCGTGACATCAGGAGTGAATTGACATGGCAACAACAACCCATTTAGAAACCAAAAAACCTGCTGGCGGTGACGGTTTTCTAAAAAGCAATCTACGCGAATATGGGCTACTGATTTCGCTGGTCGCCATCATGGTGTTTTTTCAGGTGATGACGAATGGCACACTGTTCCAGCCGCTCAATCTCACCAACCTGATTCTGCAAAACAGCTACATCATTGTGATGGCGCTGGGCATGCTGCTTGTTATTGTGGCGGGGCATATTGACCTGTCTGTGGGTTCGGTGTGCGGATTCATTGGTGCGGTCGCGGCCGTGTTGATGGTTGAATACGAAATGCATTTTGTACCTGCTACGCTCATTTGCCTGGTTTTAGGTGGTGCCATTGGTGCAGCACAGGGCTATTGGGTGGCGTTTTACAAAATACCTTCATTCATTGTGACCTTGGCTGGCATGCTGGTGTTCAAAGGTTTGGCGCTTGCGGTGCTGGGCGGTTCATCGGTAGGGCCTTTTCCTGCTGATTTTCAATTGTTGAGCACCGGTTTTATTCCTGACCCTTTCTCGGGCGAGAACCTGCGCATCTTGTCTTTGGTGGTGGGTGTTTTGATCGCCTTGGGTTTGCTCATCAGCAAAGTGCGCGACAGGGCTGACCGTCTCAAACACGGCATGGACAACGAACCGACCGCATTTTTTGTTTTGAAGAACTTGGTTTTTGTGGCCATGATCACCGCTTTCAGCTATTTGCTGTCGTCTTACAAAGGTTTACCCAATGTGCTGATTGTGATGCTTTTGTTGATGTTTGCTTATGACTTTGTGACCTCTAAAACAACGGTTGGCAGACGCATTTATGCGCTGGGTGGTAACGAGAAAGCGGCGCGTTTGTCCGGCATCAAAACAGAGCGTTTGACTTTTTACACCTTCATCAACATGGGGGTATTGGCGGCATTGGCGGGTTTGATATTTGCAGCGCGTTTGAACACCGCCACGCCCAAAGCAGGTTTGGGCTTTGAGTTGGATGTGATTGCCGCTTGTTTTATCGGCGGGGCATCGGCTTCTGGCGGTGTGGGCAAGGTGCTTGGCGCGGTCATTGGCGCGTTCATCATGGGTGTGATGAACAATGGCATGTCCATCATGGGCATTGGCATTGATTGGCAACAGGTCATCAAAGGCTTGGTCTTGCTGGGTGCCGTATGTATTGATGTTTACAACAAGAACAAAACGAATTGATCATGACGACTGCCACTCAAACTATCCCAAGCGCACGCTTTAAGGGCGTTTTCCCAGTCGTTCCAACCACATTCACGGAATCTGGCGAACTTGACCTTGCGAGTCAAAAACGCGCTGTCGATTTTATGATCGACGCTGGCTCCAACGGTTTGTGCATTTTGGCGAATTTTTCCGAGCAATTTGTGCTTTCAGATGCCGAACGAGACACCTTAACCACGACCATTTTGGAGCATGTCAAAGGCCGTGTGCCCGTGGTTGTGACCACCACCCACTTCAGCACGCAAATTTGCATTCAGCGCAGTTTGCGTGCGCAGCAAGCTGGGGCAGCCATGGTGATGGTGATGCCGCCCTACCACGGTGCAACGATTCGTGTGCCAGAAATGCAAACTGTCGAGTTCTTTAGCCGTTTGTCGGATGCCATCGACATTCCCATCATGATTCAAGATGCCCCCGTCAGTGGCACCACGTTGTCTGCCGCTTTGTTGGCACGTATGGCCAACGAGATCAAGCAAGTCTCCTACTTCAAAATCGAAACGCCTGGCGCTGCGTCAAAATTGCGTGAATTGATCCGCTTGGGTGGCGCCGCTGTTGAAGGCCCGTGGGATGGCGAGGAAGCGATCACGTTGATGCCGGACTTGGAAGCCGGTGCCACAGGCGCCATGACCGGTGGTGCCTACCCTGACGGGATTCGCAAGATTGTGGACGCCTTTGCAGCGGGCAAACGTGAAGAAGCGGCCACTTTGTACCAACAATGGTTACCGCTGATCAATTACGAAAACCGCCAAAGTGGCTTGCTGGCCTGCAAGTCTTTGATGAAGGAAGGCGGTGTGATTGCCTGCGAAGCACCGCGCCACCCTTTCCCAGCACAACACCCGGATACCCGCGCTGGGTTAATTGAAAACGCCCGTTGCCTAGACCCCATGGTTTTGCGTTGGGGCAAGTAAAGATAAAAACATAGAAAGTAAGTTGCCATGTCACTGAATCCCGTAATTAGCATGTTGGGGCGTCGCCTGCGTTTGGCCGTCATTGGCGGGGGGCCGGGTTCGTTCATCGGCGCGATGCACAGACAAGCAGCGCGGCTGGATGACCGCTACGAGCTGGTGGCGGGGGCATTGTCGTCTGACCCACAAAAATCCATCAACGCAGGGCGTGAATTGGGTTTGCAGGCTGAGCGCTGCTACCCAGACGGCTTGGCTTTGCTAAAAGCCGAAGCGGCGCGTCACAAAGGAGCAGGTGATGGCGCAGACGTGGTGGCCATCATGACGCCGAACGACAGCCATTTTGAGTTTGCTTTTGAAGCTTTGACACAAGGTTTTGACGTGATTTGCGACAAACCGATGACCAACACCCTGCTTGAAGCAACGCAGTTACACCAGCGTGTAAGCGACACGGGCTTGGTGTTTTGCCTCACGCACAACTACACCGGCTACCCCATGGTGCGCCAAGCCAAAGCCATGGTGGCAAACGGTGAATTGGGCGAGATTCGGCTGGTGCAAGTTGAATATGTCCAAGGCGGCCGTGCCAAGGCGGAGCCAGGAAAAAAAGCTTGGAAAGAAGACCCACAACGCGGCGGTCCTTCGCTGGTCATGGGTGATATTGGCACGCATGCGCACAATTTGCTTTGTTTCATTACAGGGCTGGAGGTGAGCCAAGTGGCGGCAGAAGTGGGCAGCATCGTGCCTGATCGCATCACGCACGATTTTGCCGGTGCGCTCTTACGTCTGAACAATGGCGCACGCGGTAGTTTTTGGGTGACGCAGGCGGCTTCGGGCGTAGAAAACGCCCTGCGCATTCGCGTGAGTGGTTCGCTGGGCAGCTTGGAATGGCAGCAAGAATGCCCGCAAGCGTTGACCTTCAAGCCGCTGGGTGCACCCTCGCAAAACCGTACGCCGAATGGTCCTGGAACTTTGCCTCTGGCTGCTCGGTCATCGCGCATTGTGGCGGGGCACCCTGAAGGTTTTCACGAAGGTTTTGCCAATTTGTACTCAGATGCGGCCGAAACCATCGCCGCGCGGCGATCGGGGCAGCTGGCAGACCCGCTGGCGTTGCACTTTCCGAACTCACTGAATGGTTTGTTAGGTGTGCAATTTGTAGCAGCGGTGATTCAGTCCAGCGCAAACAATGGTGCATGGACAACTGTTTAGCTGTTTAACGGTTTAGAGAGTTATTGCCAGGGTTACTGAAACAACTTTTCAGCCTTCAACAGCGTCAGCACGCCCATGATGGCAAAAATACCGGCAGCGATGCTGTGCACCAGCTTCATGGGAATCTTGTCAGCAAACTTGTTGCCTACAAACACGGCGGGCACATCCGCAATCAACATGCCCAATGTTGTGCCGATGACGACCAGCAGCGGCGCACCGTAGTGCGCGGCGAGGGCAACGGTGGCGATTTGGGTTTTGTCGCCCATTTCAGCCAGAAAGAACGTGACCAAGGTTGCACCGAAAACACCCAATTTTTGGGCGACTTGGGTTTCCTCTTCTTCAATTTTGTCAGGTATCAGCGTCCAAATAGCCATGCCCATGAACGACAAACCCAGCACCCAGCGCATGGTCTCAGGGCTGATAACTGAGGTAATCCAAGCACCCAAGACGCCCGCCAAACCGTGGTTGACCAAGGTGGCACACAAAATGCCGAAAATGATGGGGACAGGTTTTTTAAAACGTGCAGCCAGAATAAAGGCCAAGAGTTGCGTTTTGTCGCCCATTTCGGCTAGGGCGACCACGCCGGTCGAGATGTAGAGTGCTTCCATAGAAGCTTGAATCATACCAAGACGGTTAAGAGCGCACCGCCCGCATCAAAGTGCTTTTACCGAACAAGCTCTCAATCAAATCTACCGCCAACTCAGCCGTTTGGTTGCGCACATCAAACGCAGGATTCAGCTCCACCACGTCTAAGGATGCCAAGCGGCCGGTATCTGCAACCATTTCCATGCACAGCTGCGCCTCACGGTAGGTCGGACCACCACGCACTGTGGTGCCGACGCCGGGGGCAATGTCTGGGTCGAGAAAATCGACGTCCAGGCTCACGTGCAAATGGGTGTTGGCGTCGACCAGCGCCAGCGCTAGCTCCATGGCGTGGCGCATGCCCATTTCGTCGATATAGCGCATGTCAAACACCTCGATGCCCATATCGTGCACCAGTTGTTTTTCACCGGCATCGACGCTGCGGATACCGATTTGTCTAAGCTCTTTGGGGTTCAGCGCCGGTCTGTCGGCGCTGAACCCTCCAATTTCAACCAATTCTTTCGGGCCATGGCCACACAAGCAGGCCACCGGCATGCCGTGGATGTTGCCGCTGGGCGTGAGGGTGGCGGTGTTGAAGTCAGCGTGTGCGTCAAACCACAACACGCGAAGTTTTTTACCCGTTTCGCGGCAATGCTTGGCGACCGCGCTGATGGAGCCAATGCCCAAGCAGTGGTCACCGCCCAGCATGATGGGCAAGTGCCCGGCTTTGAGTTCGGCGTACATGGCGTCGTGCAGCGTTTGGTTCCATTGCACGACTTCCGGCAAATGTCTGAAGCCATTCACAGCGGTTTGCCACGGGTTGCCTGGGCCGCTCAAGTTGCCACAATCTTTCACCGTCAAGCCAAATTGCGCAATCGCTTGAGCAACCCCTGCAACCCGCAGCGCCTCTGGCCCCATGCGTGCGCCCAGCGTGCCTGCGCCAATGTCGGTCGGTACGCCTATCAAGCTGATGGTTTTTGGGTGCTGAGGTGTTGTCATAGCGCTCTCGTAATTTCAGTGATTTGCCTTGATTTCCATTGATTATCGCGTTTCACGATAATGGGAATATGACTTCCATTACTTCCACTGCTATAAAAGCAACCAGCTTCTCCTCCCTCCCCCTCAATCCGGCCACCCTCGCCAACCTGGACAAACTCGGCTACACCGAGATGACAGCCATCCAGGCGGCCAGTTTGCCGATCGCCCTCTTGGGCAAAGATTTGATCGCCCAGGCCAAAACCGGCAGTGGCAAAACCGCCGCTTTTGCCTTGGCGCTGCTGGCGAACCTGAACCCGCGCCGTTTTGCGGTGCAAGCTTTGGTGTTGTGCCCGACCCGTGAACTGGCGGATCAGGTGACCACCGAGCTGCGCCGCTTGGCACGCGCTGAAGAAAACATCAAAATCGTGACCCTGTGCGGCGGCGTACCGCTGCGGGGTCAGCGCGCCAGCTTGGAGCACGGTGCGCACATCGTCGTCGGCACGCCGGGACGCATCATGGACCACATGGCACGCGAGTATTTGTCGCTGGAAGCGCTCAACACGCTGGTGTTGGACGAAGCTGACCGGATGCTGGACATGGGCTTTCTGGACGACATTGTGACCGTGGTGAAACAGTGCCCGAAAGAGCGCCAAACCCTGTTGTTCTCCGCCACCTACCCCGAGGGGATTGCCGGCATCGCCAACAAGTTCATGCGCGATCCGCAGACCATCAAGGTCGAATCGCAACACGCCGAGAACCTGATCGAGCAGCGCTTTTACCAGGTGACGCGCGCCGAACGCCTGCCCACCGTGGCGCTGCTGCTGAACCACTTTCGCCCCATCAGCACGCTGGCGTTTTGCAACACCAAAAACCAATGCCGCGAGCTGGTGGCGCTGCTGCAGGCGCAGGGTTTCAGCGCGCTGGCGCTGTATGGCGAGCTAGAGCAACGCGAGCGCGACCAGGTGCTGGTGCAGTTTGCCAACCGCAGCTGCTCGGTGCTGGTGGCGACGGATGTGGCTTCGCGCGGGCTGGATATCGACCAACTGGAAGCGGTCATCAACGTTGATGT
>JAYUJX010000005.1:0-2706 GCA_043764955.1 Polaromonas sp. | reverse complement strand
TGACGCCTGAAAACGCATCGCTGCCACCGCACTGCACGCCAACCACCAGTTCGCTGGCAGGGACGGTTTCACGGCGGCGCGCATTCAAGCGTTGTAAGTGGGTTTCAGCTTGGCGCATGATGGATTCGACCATGGACATGAAGCCGACGTGGGCGTCGTCTTGCAGGCAAACGTTGTCGAATCCTAAATCTCCATTTACCCGTTCGGACTGAGCTTGTCGAAGTCCTTGCACCGCATCTTGCTGAATCACTTCGACAGGCTCAGTGCGAACGGAGATTGGTATGCTTCCCAAAGGAAATAAACGCTCGGGTTGCAGCTTCTCGCAGCCCAAGCTGACCACCATCACTTCGCCGCCAAAGTTGGGGTTGAGGCTGATGTTGCGCAGCGTGCGGATGGGGATTTCTGCGCCCGGCGCGTCAATCGCCACACCGCAGCCGTAGCTGTGTTCCAGCGCGACCACGTCGTCCACATTGGTGAATTTGGGCAACAATTCCGTTTTGATGCGCTGTACCGCAAAGTCGGTCACGCCGGCCACGCACTGCACGGTTTGGGTGATGGCCAGAATGTTGCGCGTGCCGACTGAGCCGTCCGCGTTGCGGTAGCCTTCAAAGGTGTAGCCTTCAAGTAGCGGCTGTGCTGCGGGCTTGACGGTGGCGATGGGTAAGTTGTCCAGCTCACGCGCATCGGGCATGGTCAACAAGCGCTCATGCACCCAGCTGCCGGCGGGAATGTCTTTGAGCGCGTAGCCAATCGGGATGCCGTAACGCAGCACCGGTGCAGCCATCGCCAAATCTACCAGTGCTACTTTGTGACCTTGTGGGACTTTGTCTTTCAGTACTAATCCACTAGATAGAGCCGTGCCGGCAGGCAAGCCACCATCATTCGCGACAATGGCCACGTTGTCGCTGGGGTGCATGCTGATGGTGAGCGGCAATGTTTGGGTTGGCATGACTGGCTCCTGCTGAAAAGGAAAGTTGGAATCTATTTAAAACTATTTGTGGTCTAAGTAAAAATCAATTATGATAGACGTCAGACAACTGATAACTTAGAATTATAGACCAATGACGCATATATGAGTATGACCGATACCCCAAATAGCACCACAAAAATAACCAGCCTGCGCGCCATTCCCGTGGCTGGCCGCGACAGCATGTTGCTTAATCTGAGCGGCGCTCATGGTCCGTATTTCACCCGCAATATTTTGATTTTGACTGACAGCGCTGGCAACACCGGCGTGGGTGAGGTGCCGGGCGGGGAGAAAATCCGCCAAACGCTGGAAGACGCGGCAGCTTTGGTTGTTGGGCAATCGTTGGGCAACGTGCAAGAAATGCTGCGTAAAGTGCAAAACCAGTTTGCCGACCGTGACAGCGGGGGCCGTGGTCAGCAGACTTTTGACTTGCGCACCACCATTCACGCGGTGACGGCGATTGAGTCTGCCTTGCTGGATTTGCTGGGGCAACATTTGGGTGTGCCTGTGGCTGCCTTGCTGGGTGAAGGCCAGCAGCGCGATGCGGTGGAGATGCTGGGCTATTTGTTCTACGTGGGTGACCGCAGAAAAACAGACTTTCCCTACAACAGCGAACCGAATGCCAGCGATAACTGGTCGCGCGTGCGCCATGAAGTCGCTTTGACGCCCGAAACCATCGTCCGCCAAGCCGAAGCGGCGCATGAGCGCTATGGTTTTAATGATTTCAAACTCAAGGGCGGCGTGCTGCGTGGTGAGGAAGAAATTGCCGCTGTGACGGCTTTGCACGAGCGTTTTCCAAAAGCCCGCGTCACCTTGGACCCGAACGGTGGCTGGTTGCTGAAAGACGCGATCCGACTGATGCGCGACATGAAAAACATCGTTGCCTACGCCGAAGACCCGTGCGGTGCTGAAGACGGCTTCTCTGGCCGCGAGGTGATGGCCGAGTTCCGCCGCGCCACCGGTTTGCCAACGGCGACCAACATGATCGCCACCGATTGGCGTCAACTCAGCCATGCGCTGTTGCTGCAATCGGTCGATATTCCGCTGGCCGATCCGCATTTTTGGACCATGGCCGGCTCGGTGCGGGTGGCGCAAACCTGCCGCGATTGGGGGCTGACCTGGGGATCGCATTCCAACAACCATTTTGACGTGTCGCTGGCCATGTTCACCCACGTGGGCGCTGCCGCGCCGGGCAAGGTGACGGCGATCGACACGCATTGGATATGGCAAGACGGCCAGCGTTTGACCAAGGAACCCTTGCAAATCAAAGGCGGTTTGGTGCAAGTGCCGAAAAAACCGGGCTTGGGCGTAGAGCTGGACATGGCAGAAGTTGAAAAAGCACACCAGCTTTACAAACAGCATGGCCTAGGCTCGCGTGACGACGCCACGGCGATGCAATACTTGATTCCCAATTGGAAATTTGACCCCAAGCGTCCAGCGTTTGATAGATAACAATAACCCAGATACCCGTTCGCCCTGAGCCTGTCGAAGGGTTCTTGAAGACTTCGACAAGGCCTGTCCTGAGCCCGTCGAAGGGCTCAGTCCGAACGGAGTTAGTTTTAATGGATGACTTTGAATAATAATTTTTAGGAGCAAAACATGAGAGAAAACCGCTTACGCACCATTTGGCAATCGGGTGGTGCCGTGTCCAACGGCTGGTTGGCCATTCCCAACAGCTTTTCTGCCGAAACCATGGCGCACCAAGGCTGGGATTCGCTGGTTGTCGATATGCAGCACGG
>JAYUJX010000004.1:0-10473 GCA_043764955.1 Polaromonas sp. | reverse complement strand
TAGCCAACGTATTCATTGCCTAAGCAGCTATAAAATAAATAGCAATTTAGGCACTATTCACACACCCAATATCGTCATTGCTACCGGTGGGTTGTCCATTCCCAAGATTGGTGCGACAGATTTTGGTTACCGCATCGCCAAACAATTCAACCTGCGCTTGGTCGAGCCGCGCCCTGCCCTTGTGCCACTCACGTTTGATGGCGATGCTTGGCTACCTTACTCGGGCTTGGCCGGATTAGCTTTACCAGTCGTCATTGAAACCGGCAGCAAAAAGTCTAAAACCAACGGAAAAGCCGCTTTTTCAGAAGATTTGCTCTTCACCCACAAAGGTTTGAGTGGCCCCGCTGTTTTGCAAATTTCCAGTTTTTGGCGTGAAAACGGAACAATTAGGCTCAACTTAGCACCAAATACAGATGTTTTGACGCTTTTGCAGCAATCCAAAGGACGCTCCCACAAACTGGTGGCAAACGAACTAGCGAACCTCGTACCAAATATCCCATCACGCTTAGCCGATGCCTGGACCAACACCGATGCCGCCTTGCAGCGCCCCATGAGCGACGTGCCCGACAAAGCCTTGACGCAATTGGCGCAGCGGCTGTCAAATTGGGAGGTGACGCCTACCGGCACCGAAGGCTACAAAAAAGCCGAAGTCACATTGGGCGGGGTTGATACGCGGGATGTGTCGTCGCAAACCATGGAATCCAAGCAACCGGGGCTGTATTTCATTGGCGAAGTATTGGACGTGACCGGCTGGCTGGGGGGCTACAACTTTCAGTGGGCTTGGGCGAGTGGGTTTGCTTGTGCTCAAGGTTTAGCAGACAAAATACAGCTACCCCGGTCGTAGGGCACCCCTTCAATCTGAAGAGGTGGCGCATAGCGACGGGGTAGCTATACCGCGTTAAACCAGCCCTCTATCCATCAATTCCTTCTTAATATACGCGTAAAACACAGGCGCTGCCACCACACCAGGTATGCCAAACAGCGATTCCATCACCAAAATGGCCGTCAGCATTTCCCAAGATTTCGCGTTGATTTGGCTGCCGATGATGCGGGCGTTCAAAAAATATTCCAATTTGTGAATCACGATCATAAAAACCAGTGAGCCAATGGCGATGGGCAGCGAGTAGGACAGCGCCACGATGACGATAACTGTGTTAGAAACAATGTTGCCCACCACTGGTATCAATCCCGCCAAAAAGGTGATGGCGATCATACTTTTGGTCAGCGGCAAATGCACGCTCAGCAGCGGAAGCACGACCATCAGGTAAATGACGGTAAACACGGTGTTGATCGACGAAATATAAACCTGCGCAAACACAATTTTGCGAAACATCAAGCCCATATTGCCCACGCGTTGGGTCAAAGCAACGGCAAGGGGGCGATTTTGAGGCTGTTGATCTGCGTTTGTCGTGTCGATAGTCACGTCATTGGTCGCGTCGTTCAATGCCACCATGCTGCCAATAATCATGCCCAAAATAAGCTGTACCACGATGTGCCCCGCTTGCTGACCTAGGCCTTTGGCTTCGCCGGCATGCTCTCGCAACCAATCGGTCATCCACTGGCGCAGAGCGTCTACGCCGTCTGGCAAGTAAGTGCTCACCCACTGGGGCAGCTGGTTGCGCGAGGCTTCGATCATGTCAGCCAGCTTTTGCAACAAATGCTGAAGATTGCTCGCATCGCTGCGTAAAAACACAACCGCAGCCCACAGCGCGGCGCTGATCGCCAAAATAATCACCGTCGAGAGCAAAACCACGGCAATCGTGCGCGATGTTTTGCCGCTGTAGCGCTTTTCAATGGCGGGGGCAAGCAAATGCACCAAGGAATAAACCAGTAATCCTGCGAACAAAGCCACCAAAAGACCAAACTTCACAACCGCAAACAACGCTATCGCAGCGAAAATGTAAGAAGCCATCTCTGATTTGCTAAGTGGCAGCGTGGCCTTTGAAGAAATCGGCGAAGCAGGCTTTGTTTTTGCAATGTTCATGCGCAAAATGTACCCCAAATTCACACTCCCAGACATACGTAGACTTTGAAGCTGATAGTTGCCTAAAATTTGGGTATAATCGTATTCATACTGCTGCACTCATGAGCCATTGTTCTGTGTAGCTACAAATACCCCGCGCGGGGCCACGATCTTCCCAGCGCAATTATTTTCGGAAATTATTATTTCATGACCACTATTCGTTTAAAAGAGAATGAGCCGTTTGATGTTGCACTGCGTCGCTTTAAGCGCCAGATCGAGAAATTGGGTTTATTGACTGACCTGCGCGCTCGTGAGTTTTACGAGAAGCCAACAACAGAGCGCAAGCGCAAGAAATCTGCTGCTGTCAAGCGTAACTACAAACGTATTCGCGCTATGCAGTTGCCTAAAAAGATGTACTAAAACGTACCTCTTTTAAAGCACAAGAAGCCCGCAAGATTTTGTCTGCGGGCTTTTTTACTTTTAAGCTCTTAATTTTTGAATCTAGAATAAGTTGATACAAGGAAAAAACCATGCTACTCAAAGACCAAATCACCGAAGACATGAAAACCGCCATGCGTGCCAAAGACGCAGAGCGCCTGGGCACAATTCGCCTGCTCTTGTCTGCCTGCAAGCAAAAAGAAGTGGACGAGCGCGTGGTGCTGGACGACGTGATGGTCATCGCCATCATCGACAAAATGATCAAACAGCGCAAAGACAGCATTGACGCCTTCACAAAAGCTGACCGCAAAGACATGGCGGACAAAGAAGCGGCCGAAATCACCGTGCTGCAAGGCTACTTGCCAGCGCGTATGACGTCTGATGAAGTGCTTGCCGCCGTCAAAGCCATCGTCGCAACGCTAGGAGCTACAGGTCCTGGCGACATGGGCAAAGTGATGGGAGCCGCTAAGGCGCAATTGGCAGGTAAGGCCGAGATGGGGCAAGTCTCTGCAGCGGTGAAAGCCGCATTGACAAATTGAAAATCTTTGCTTCGGCTGATTCAATCTGCCGCCAAGGAATACTCCCAATGCGTCGGCAAATTCGCTTGCAGACTTCGTACTTTCTTCTCTAATATCTCGATGCGATTCAAATGACTTAGCAGCATGGCCACCGTGAACAAATCTAAATCGTAGTCTTGCCGCATCTTGCCCACTTCGCGCAGGGGCGTTACCCATTCGGCACTGAATAGGCGCTCAAACATCAGGGGCGACTGGGATTGCGGGGGAGGCAGTATGGGCAGTGCTTTGTAGTCCACCAGTTCATCCAGCTCCAATGTACTCATACCGCAGCAGCGGGACAGCTCAGATATTGTCACGGTTTCCGTGGCATCTAGCCACATCCATTCAACTTGTTGTTGTGCCATGTGTGCTCTCCTTGTGCGGTGTGCTTGAATTTTTACGTGGGTTATGACTTGGATCATTGCGAGGGTTAAAGTGCGACAAGTTGGCCAGCTCTTGGTACAGCTCGCGCTCACGGTCAGTCAAAGTGGCTGGAATGTCGATGCGCGCCAACGCATAAAGATCACCACGGCCTCTCGCAGCTTCATCGCCATCAATCACTTTAGAGCCAGTCGACAATCCGCGACCCCGCAGACGCAGCTTGCGACCAGCGCGCGTAACTGCAGGCACGGTCAGCAGCACGGGTTCGTCCAGCGTCTGTACTTGCACCTCAGCACCCAGCGCGGCTTCCCACGGGGTGAGCGCCAAGTCAAAGTACAAATCATGGCCATCGGTTCGGAAGATGGGGTGTGGCAACAAGGCGATATGCAGGTAAATATCACCATCTGCACCACCTTTATGACCTTTTCCGCCTTTGCCGCGCAGACGCAGTTTTTGCCCTGCGCGCACGCCTGCAGGAATCGTCACTTCTAGGGTGCGGCTGCCTTTTTCGTCGGCCAATTCCAAATTCATCTTGGTGCCGCGGTGCGCGTCTTCTAGTTTGATGTGAACCGTGTTTTCATAATCTCTACCGTTCATAGGCATGGACTCACGCTGCGCACTTCGTGGGTCGCCATCGCGTACGCGCCCCATCGCTGCAAACAAGTCTGACAAATCTATGTCGTCAAAAGATGCGCCGTTACCACCTCTTTGACCGCCGCCAAACTCTTGTCGCCATTGCGGCGGCGGTGAAAACTCTTCGCCGATGGGTTGTTTGCCAAGCTGGTCATAGGCAGTACGCTTTTCAGCATCTTTCAGCGTGGCGTAGGCCTCTCCTGCCTCTTTGAACTGCGCTTCGGCATTGGGTTCTTTAGACACATCAGGGTGATACTGACGCGCCAATTTGCGATAAGCTTTTTTAATCTGATCTAAATCAGCGTCTCGCGGTACGCCCAGCACAGCGTAGTAATCTTTGTATTTCATGTAGAAAACGCCATTGATTCCAAACTGCCAGTCTAGAACCGTCGCGGCACTGCGTCTGTAGGATAAGACGCATAAAAAGACACTTTATTAGGTGTTTACTTGCCGTAAATCAACTTCCCGCCACTTTCATGCGGTTCAACAATACCGAACCCATCGTTTTAGAACCAGACACATACGTATCCGCACCCACAGCTTCAATGCCTTTGAGCATAGTTTTGAAGTTGCCAGCAATGGTGATTTCATGCACGGGAAATGCAATCACGCCCTTCTCCACCCAAAAACCGCTCGCGCCGCGTGAATAGTCCCCCGTCACGCCATTCACGCCTGAGCCCATCATCTCGGTCACAAACAAACCCGTGCCAAGCTTGCGCAGCATCTCATCCAAATCGTCGCCGGCTTGGGTGCGGGTCGATGTCATCGTCAAATTGTGTGAGCCGCCGGCGTTGCCCGTTGTTTTCATACCCAATTTGCGGGCGCTGTAGCTGCCTAAAAAGTAGCCTTCGACCACGCCAGATTTGATGACTTGCCGCGCTTTGACGCGTACGCCTTCGTCGTCAAACGGCGAGCTGCCATTGCCGCGCAGCACAAACGGGTCTTCCATCACGTTGATGTGCTTAGGCAGCACCTGCTTGCCCAATGAATCTAGCAAAAACGAGCTTTTGCGGTACAAAGCCCCGCCGCTGATGGCGTTGACCAAACCGCCCAGCAAACCGCCGGCTACGGGAGATTCAAACAACACGGGGCATTCCGTCGTCGGGATTTTGCGGGACTTCAAACGGCTCAAAGCACGCTGAGCGGCGTAGCGGCCAATGGCTTGGGGCGATGCCAAATCGTCAATACTGCGCCCTGTGCTGTACCAGCCGTCCCGCTGCATGTCGTCACCACGGCCAGCGATGGGGGATACCGACATCGATTGCCGCGAGCTGGCATAGCCGCCTCTGAACCCATGCGTGTGCGCACTGAAAAAGTGGCTTTGCTGGGCGGACACGCCCGCGCCTTCGCTGTTGGTGATGAATCTTTTGCTCGTGTTCAAAGCCGCAGCCTCGCACTCTAGCGCCAGCGCAGCGGCTTGCTCGCTAGTCACCGCCCAGGGGTGAAACAGGTCTAAATTGATGGCGGCGATTTCTGCTTCGGTGGCGATATCGGCTTCATCCGGCAGCGCTGCAAACGGGTCTTCTGCCGTGAATCGGGCAATGTCAAACGCGGCTTGCACCGTGCGCTCGATGGCGGTTTTGGAGAAATCAGACGTGCTGGCATTGCCACGACGTTGCCCCACATACACCGTCACACCCAATGATTTGTCGCGGTTGCGTTCCACATTTTCAAGCTCTCCTTTGCGCACCGAGACGCTCAAACCGCAGCCCTCAGATGCATCCGCGCCAGCATCGGTCGCGCCAATTTTCTTGGCATGGGCGATGGCGCTGTCTACCAAATCTTCAAAAAATGGTCGGGAATAGGCAAAACCAGAGGTTTTCTCGGCTGGACCGGTAGATTTTGTGGTCAATTTAGAGGCTGTAGAGGACTTCAAAGAGGTGTTTTTCATTGGTTTATTCGTGTTCAAGCGCTTATGATACTTGCTTACTCAGACATCATAGAAAAACGCAATCATGGCAGGCAAATTCAAAAAAGGTTATTACGTCAACGGGCACTTTGTAGCGGAAGACAGCGCGGTTGACCTAGAACTCAAACGCGAGATGAAGGGTCGGCACGAAACCAGCCGCACCGACGACAAACGCGAAAGCGACGAGCTGCAGGCACTGGGCGAAAGCCTGCTCATCCTCAGCGCCGAGCAGCTAGAAGCCATCGGTTTGGGCGAAAAACTGCTGGACGCCCTGGCCGAAACTCGCCGCATCACCAACTTTGAAGGCCGCCGCCGCCAGATGCAGTTTGTCGGCAAACTGATGCGCAAGCTGGAGCCGGAAATGATAGAGGCCGCCAAAGCAGCCATCGTCAACAAAACCACAGGCTCCGCCGCCGACAAAATGGCCCTGCACGTCGCAGAAAAGTGGCGCGACGACCTGATCGCCAACGACGACGCCTTCCAGCGCTGGATAGGCATCAAACCCGAAACGGATACCCAGCAACTCCGCGCCCTCATCCGCCAAGCCCGCAAAGACCAGGAAGCCATGGTCAAAGCCCCAGCCGGCACCCCGCACCGTCAGGGACGGGCTTATCGGGAGATTTTCTTGCTGGTGCGCGAGGGCTTGGAGCACGAAGATAGAGTGGATGACGCTTCTGAAACAGGTCAGTTTTAGGCTTTATTGCTACATATTTAATAGCATTTAAGGCAATAAATACGCTAGCCAGATGTCAATTTAACCTCTAAAAATCATCAATAAAATGATAGCGACGATCAATCCCCACGACCCCATCAAAATCGGCATCGTTTCCATCAGCGACCGCGCTTCTACGGGGGTGTATGAGGACAAAGGCTTACCTGCCTTGCAAAGCTGGCTGACTGCGGCGCTGCAAAACCCTATTACGTTTGAACCTCGGTTGATTCCGGATGAAACACACAAAATCAGCGCGACTTTGGTGGAATTGGTCGATTTGGGTTGTTCATTGGTGCTGACCACCGGCGGCACGGGGCCGGCGCTGCGGGACGTGACGCCCGAGGCGACGCTGGCTGTCGCGGACAAGGAGATGCCGGGGTTTGGGGAGCAGATGCGGCAGATCAGCCTGAAATTTGTACCGACGGCGATTTTGTCGCGGCAGGTGGCGGTGATTCGCGGCAGCAGCCTGATCATCAACCTGCCCGGGCAGCCCAAAGCGATTGCCGAAACGCTGGAAGGGCTGAAAAACGCCGATGGTTCGCAAGCTGTGGCGGGGATTTTTGCGGCTGTGCCCTACTGCGTTGACCTGATCGGCGGGCCGTACATGGAAACGAATGACGCGGTTTGTAAGGCGTTTAGGCCGAAAACGGCAATTCGAGCGCCGATTTAGTCTACAAAACCTGCTTAAATAGTTAAATTAAGCTGACGCAGGTAAAGCTAACGCAGGCAAAGACTCCTGCGAGCAGATCAGATCCACTTGAATGCTGACTTCATGAAACGACGCACATACGGCGGCACTTCACCTGCTGAAAACAGGGCTGCCGCCATGGAGAACTGTGATCGCACAACGGCTTTTTCGTGGCTGAACGCTTTGAAACCGTAATGACCGTGGGCATTGCCCAGACCAGAGTTGTTGACACCGCCAAAGGGCAGGCGGCCGTGCAGGAAGTGCACCAGAGAATGGTTGACGCAGGCACCGCCTGACGACGTCTGCTGCAAAACCTGCTGGATGTGCGCGTCATTTCGGCTGTAGATGTACAAAGCCAGCGGCTTGGGTGCTGCGTTGATGTTGGCGATGACCTCGTCCAAGTTCCGAAAGGAGATGACTGGCAGCAGCGGGCCAAAAATTTCCTCTTCCATGATGCGTGCATCTGCAGGTACCGAGTCCAGCAGTGTAGGTGCCACAAAGCATGCCGACTCCGACACGCCACCGCCGACCAGAATGCGAGCGCCGCGGGCGTTTGCGTCATCAAGCAACCCTTTCACGCGCGCCGTGTGTCGTCCATTCACGATATGGGCCAGGTGCGGACTGGCCTGCTGCTCGTCAAACGAACTGCCGTAGGCTTTTTCGATGATCGCTTTACATTTAGCAAGCCATTCATCCTTAACACTCTCGTGGACGTACACGTAGTCAGGCGCAATGCAGGTTTGACCCGCGTTCGCAAACTTGGCCCACATCACGTTTTGGGCTGCAAGCGCAATGTCGGCACCGGCATCCACAATCGTTGGGCTTTTGCCGCCAAGCTCCAGCGTAACGCTGGCTAAGTGCTTTGCGGCCGCTGCCATAACGCGCTTGCCAATGGCAGGACTGCCGGTGAAGAAGATATGGTCAAACGGCAGGTCTAGCAGGGTTTGCGCCACATCGGCTTCGCCTTCAAATATCGCGACTTCATCGCTAGCAAACGTCTCGCGCACTATCTTCGTCATCAGGGCGGAAAGGTGCGGCGTCAGCTCCGAAGGTTTGATGATGGCTGTGTTGCCCGCTGCTATCGCTGAAACCAGAGGTCCGAACGTCAGATTGACCGGATAGTTCCAGGGCGAAATGATGAGGCATCGTCCGCGCGGCATGTACTGCACATGGCTGCGCGTGCCGAGGGTGAGCATGGTGGGCCAGACCCGTGTCGGTTTCATCCATTTTTTGAGGTGTGAAATAGCGTCGTTGGCCTCAGCGCACACCGGCAATATTTCAGCCAGGTCGACCTCGCCTTGCGGCTTGCGAAAGTCAGCATAAGCTGCCGCATAGAGGTCGTCTGTATGGGCCAAAACAGCATCACGCAAGCGTCGCAACTTCTCGATTCTTTGCGCAGCGGTAGAACTGCGCAGTCTTAACGCAGTAGCGGCTTGGTTATCAAAAACGTCTTGTATGCTGGACGTTGAGGGTGTAGTGATCGTGGACTCGTTTGGCATGCCCGCCTCTGTTTAGTTGATTGATGAACGCAAAAGATGAACGCAAAAAGTTTACACCGAGAGTTTGGCACACTCGCAACTCCATCAGTAAGCATCAACACCTAATATGGAGATGTTAGATTCTCGCTACTTCCCAATCAACTGATTCAGCTTCTCCGCCTCAAAGCACTCTTTGAGCGATGCGTCACTCGGAACGCAGTCGCCCACTTTGCCAGTACGAACCAATTGCTCTAAAGCTTGCCACAGCAGCGCGATTTGGTGGTCGTGCGTGGTGGCGCTACTGACCAAGCCGCGCAGGGCTTGGCTGACAGGGTCGTCTTCATTGGTGATGCCGTAAGCGCTGAATTTAGGGTCTGACGTGGCCACATCAGCGCTTTCACCCTCTTTGCTCAAAATAATGCGGGCTGGTATGCCCACCGCCGTCGCGCCAGCCGGCACGGGTTTGATGACCACGGCGTTGCTGCCGATTTTGGCGTTGTCACCCACGGTGAAGCCACCCAAAACCTTGGCACCCGCGCTGACCACCACGTTTTTACCCAGCGTGGGATGGCGTTTGGCACCTTTGTAGAGCGAGGTACCGCCCAAGGTGACGCCTTGATAGATGGTGCAACCGTCGCCGATTTCAGCGGTTTCACCCACGACGACGCCCATCGCGTGGTCGAAAAATACGCAATTACCTACTATGGCAGCGGGATGGATTTCAATACCCGTCAGCAAACGTCCAATGTTTGAGACGAACCGCGCCAACCACTTGAAACCCAAGTTCCAACAGCCATGCGCGAAGCGGTGCAAGATGACGGCGTGCAGCCCGGGGTAGCAGGTCAGCACGTCCCAAGTGTTTCGGGCAGCAGGATCACGGGCAAGGATGCATTGGATGTCGGAGCGGATTCTTGAAAACATGGGCTTAGTTTAAAACAGTTCTGTAGTTTAGGTTCATGAAGGCTGCTTGTGCTTACAACCTCAAGAGCCACCATTTATTCACTGATGGTGCGGTGGCGCACAGATACGGGGAGTGCCCCGCGCGAAAATGCTCTGTAACAACGCTGCGAAAACTCAACATGGCACTTCCCTATGCAACAATGGCAGATGATCAAGGCGGCCGGCAAAGCCTGGGTGGATGACTACGCTCCGAGCATGGGCGCCGCCCTTTCCTACTACACGCTTTTTTCGCTTGCTCCGCTGCTCATCATCCTGATCGCGGTGGCGGGAATGGTGTTCGGGCAGGAAGCTGCGCAGGGCGAGATCGTCGCGCAGTTGCGCGGAATCATGGGTGAGGAAGGCGCGGTGGCGGTGCAAGACATGCTCAAAACCGCACGCGAACCGGCCAAGGGTGTGGTTGCGACCATTGTTGGAATCGTCCTCTTACTGCTCGGTGCGACCGCGATTTTCGGCGAGTTGCAAAGCGCGCTGGATCGTATCTGGCGCGTGCCGGCAGCACAGGCGGAGTCGGGCATCTGGCAGCTGTTGCGCACGCGTCTTCTGTCGTTCGGACTCGTACTCGGTCTGGGCTTCATGCTGACCGTATCGCTGGTCGTTAGCGCTGCGCTCGCAGCCTTGGGAAAGTGGTGGGGCGGCTGGTTCGAAGGCTGGGTTGTGTTCCTCGAGATCCTGAACTTCGCGGTCTCGTGCGGTATCTTCACGGTGCTTTTCGCGATGATTTACAAAATCATGCCGCGCGCGACGATCCCATGGC
>JAYUJX010000003.1:0-2713 GCA_043764955.1 Polaromonas sp. | reverse complement strand
GGATGGTGTTCAGGCGGTCACTGTGTGTGCTTTTGCCGCTCAAAAAGCCGTATTTGGTGGCAGCTTCTTTGAACGCCGGGTCCTGGCTCAAGTCAAATTGACCTGATTTCGCCAGTTGCGTGGTGAACAAGTCTTTGGTCTTTGCCCCATCGCGCCCCAGCAAATCAAACACAAAGCGCTCAAAGTTGGATGCTTTGGAGATGTCCATGGATGGGCTGGAGGTTTCGTGCGTATCGCTACTTCCCCGCACACGGTAAACACCGGTACGGAAAAACTCGTCCAACACGTCGTTTTCATTGGTGGCGACGACCAATTTATCGATCGACAAACCCATCATACGAGCGACATGGCCAGCGCACACGTTACCGAAATTACCGCTAGGCACGGTGAAGCTTACCTTTGAAGTGTTCGAGCCAGTCGCTTGGAAGTAACCAGCAAAATAGTAAACAACTTGAGCCAACAAACGCGCCCAGTTGATGCTGTTGACCGTACCGATTTTGTATTTTTTCTTGAAATCCAGGTCGTTCGACACCGCTTTGACCATGTCCTGGCAGTCGTCAAACACGCCCTCAATGGCGATGTTGTGGATATTCTCGTCCATCAGACTGAACATCTGCGCCTGCTGGAAGGCGCTCATGCGACCTTGTGGGCTGGTCATGAAGACGCGCACGCCGCGCTTTCCGCGCATGGCGTACTCGGCCGCGCTGCCAGTGTCGCCACTGGTTGCGCCAAAAATGTTCAGCGTTTCGCCACGGCGCGCCAGCTCGTATTCAAACAAATTGCCGAGCAACTGCATCGCCATGTCCTTGAACGCCAGCGTTGGGCCGTTGGACAGAGCCTCTAAGTAAAGCTTGTCGTCCAACTCTTTCAGTGGAACGATTTCCTTGGTACCAAAGACTTCTTTCGTGTAAGTTTTGCGGCAAATAGCCTGCAAATCAGCGGCGGGAATATCGTCAATGTAGAGCGACAAGATTGCAAACGCCAAATCTGCGTAGCCGTACTTATCGTAAATATCGCGTAGTTTGCATAAGGCAATGTCGTTGATCTGCGGATAATTTTGCGGCAAATACAAACCGCCATCGGGCGCTAAGCCTTCAAGCAGGATTTCGCAAAATTTTCTAGGCTTTGAGTCGCCACGGGTCGAGAGGTAGTTCATTACGCCAACTCTTCCTTACGAATACGTGTAATCGGCGTCAAAACAGTGCTCAAAGCCTGCATTTGCACCATAGCAGCGCTCATTTTTGATTCGACGCAATCGTGGGTCAGAATGATGACGTCGGTTTGGGTGGAACCCTCACCACCCACTTCATCGGCCTCGCGCTGCAACACAGCGTCGATGCTGATACCAGCAGTCGCCAAAATACCGGTCACCTTGGCCAGAACGCCAGCTTCATCCGCCACGCGCAGGCGCAGGTAGTAGCTGGTGACGATGTCGCTCATCGGCAAAACTTGCAGGTCGCTCATGGCATCAGGCTGGAAGGCCAAGTGCGGAACGCGGTGTGCAGGGTCTGCGGTGTGCAGGCGTGTGATGTCGACCAAGTCGGCAATCACGGCGCTGGCGGTGGGCTCAGAACCTGCGCCTTTGCCATAGTAAAGCGTGGTGCCAACGGCATCGCCCTGCACCATGACAGCATTCATTGCGCCTTCGACATTGGCAATCAAGCGTTTGTTAGGCACCAGGCTAGGGTGAACGCGCAATTCAATGCCTTCTTTGCCATTGGCTTGCACGCGCTTGGTAATGCCTAAAAGCTTGATGCGATAACCCAATTGCTCGGCGTATTTGATGTCTTGCGCGGCCAGCTTGGAAATGCCTTCAACGTAAGCTTTGTCAAACTGCACCGGAATGCCGAAAGCAATCGCTGACATCAGCGTCACTTTGTGCGCTGCGTCTACACCTTCAATGTCAAAGGTCGGATCTGCCTCGGCATAACCCAGCGCTTGCGCGTCTTTCAGAGCGGCGGCAAAGTCCAACCCTTTGTCGCGCATCTCGCTCAAGATAAAGTTGGTCGTTCCGTTGATAATGCCAGCAATCCACTGGATGCGGTTGGCCGTCAAACCTTCACGCAGGGACTTGATGATGGGAATACCACCAGCGACCGCTGCTTCAAACGCAACCATCACGCCCTTGGCTTGGGCAGCTGCAAAAATCTCCGTACCATGAACCGCCAAAAGCGCTTTGTTCGCCGTGACGACGTGTTTACCAGCGGCGATGGCTTCCATCACCAACTGTTTGGCGATGCCGTAGCCGCCAATCAGCTCAATGACGATGTCGATATCTGGGTTGGCAATGATGGCGCGGGCGTCATTGACGACTTTTACCTGCGTGCCAACAACGGCTTGAGCGCGAGCTGTGTCAAGGTCTGCCACCATGGTGATTTCAATACCACGGCCAGCGCGACGCTGAATCTCGTTTTGGTTGCGATTGAGAACGTTAAACACGCCGCTGCCGACGGTGCCGATGCCTAATAGGCCAACTTGGATAGGTTTCATAAAAGACTTAAATACGAAAAAATAAACGAAAAATATAACAAAATAAAATGTAACAACTGAATGCTTTTAAAAAGCATAAAATATGCCTCTAGCCAGCGTATTATTTGCCTGTACCGCTACGTTTTCTATAGCTTTCCAAGAACTTGGCAATGCGGTCAATCGCTTCGCGCAAATCGTCTTCATGCGGTAAAAAGACGATGCGGAAGTGGTCTGGCGCTGGCCA
>JAYUJX010000002.1:0-2713 GCA_043764955.1 Polaromonas sp. | reverse complement strand
ATCTGAGCGTTAACTTAAATCGGACAAGTGACTATTTCGGCAAAGAGCAATGCGCCCCAGTCGGCGCTTTGCCTGAACCAGCCGCTATCAAAGGCGGTTCTTCGCGCTGATTGATATCTGCAGACTTGGCAAAATCCCAAGTGATAAAAGCAGTGAGCATCAACCAAAAGACGAGGCTCAGTACAGCTTGTTTGTTTTGAAGGAGTTTCATGGCGTCGTTTCCCTTCATTCGGCGCTGTTATCGTTAAACACGGCTTGGCGAATTTTGAGACCTATCAACGTGCCCGCAAAAGCCAGTGGCAACCAAATCCAGCCATGCAAGCTGCCCGTAGAAATGCCGCTGAGCATCGCGCCCACGTTACAGCCAAATGCCAAACGCGAGCTGTAGCCCATCACTAAACCTGCCAACAAGCCCACAGCCCATTGCTTGGCAGTGAGGGTTTGCAGTTGATTGTTAGTGCTAGTCGATGCTTCAGTCGATGACTTTTTCATGCTCACCCACAGCGCACCCGCCAAGATGCCAATGTTGGTGATGGAGGTGACATCCAACAGCACAGACTCGCCCAAATGCTTGGCGTTGCTGGCTTGTGACCAAAAGGTGTTGGTCGTCGGGACAAACATGCCTGCCGCCGCGACCAACTTGCCAGCCCACAAACCAAACCCATAAACCACGCCCCAAGGCTGACCAGCTAGAACCAAGTTGAGCGTGGCAAATACCGCCAACAGCACCGCACCCCAAACCCAGCTTTTGCCGAACCAGGTTTTGCCAGCGCCAACCCACAGCCGCATCAAAGCGGCTATGCCCAGCAGCAAACCGCCGGTAACAAATAAAGCAGCAGGTACCCCCCACGATTGCACAAAACCGACCGGTGCCATCTGCCCCAAAGCCAGCCAGCCCTGCAAATGCGCAGCGCCTAAAAAGCTACCCAGTGCGAACAGTGGCAATATCCCCATGTTCAGCGGGAAGCCCAAGCCCGCCTTGTACAAAGTACCCGAGCCGCAGCCGTCCGCCACTTGCATGGCGATACCAAATACAAAAGCACCGACGATCAGGCTGATGCTGGGTGGTCCCAGAGCCGCTTGCAGCTCAGGGAATTGACCCAGCAAAGGCATGGCTAAAAGCGCAGCGAGTGCGAGCAAGAGCAGTTGCCCTGCAGCACCGCTCGGGTCACGCTGCGTCACCAATTGCCGCCAGCCTGTGGTGAAGCCAAAGCGTGCAGCAGCTAAAGTTGCGCCTAATCCAATGCCGACCAAAAAAAGCACCGCTTGGCGTACATAGACGCTAAGCAGCAAAAAACCAAAAAATGCCGCAATAACGGCGCTAAACAGCCAACGCTTCATCTCAAACTGTCCTTCTTATTTGTCAGACCAAAGCTTGGCGTCAATCAACAGCTGTTTCGCGCGGTTCGGCACGTTGCTCATAGGCAGGCTGGCGTCTTGCGACCAATCTTGCATCGAGCCCGCGTAAAGTTTGGCATTGGGTTGACCCAAGAGTTCAGACGCGGCAAACCAGTTGATGGCAGACCAATGCCCTGTGTTGCAAAAAGCAATCGTCGGTGTTTGCGGTTTCACGCCCGCAGCCGCCCATACTTTCTTAGCCGTATCTGGCGACACAAAGCTTGCGAAATTAGGGTTGTTGGGTATGAACCATTTTTCAAACGACAAGTTGTTCGCGCCTTTGATCGTGCCTGGCACTTTGACCAAGGTGTGGCGGGTGTCGCCATTGAAGAAGGCTTCTGGTCGTGAATCCATCACGGCCACTTGGCCTGCGTTGACACCTTTGGCAACCTCAGCACGGTCAGCCGTCCACTTGCCGGATCGCACGGGCACAAATGTCGAGGGCGTGATTTTGATGACTTCATCGTCGTACAGTAGGCCAGCATGCAACCAAGCTTTCATGCCACCGTTGAGAATCGAGACCTCTTTGATGCCATGCTCCTTGAGCACCCAATACACCCAAGCTGCAGTGCCAAAATCAATGCTGTCTACACCTGTAGATACCAAGACTGTGGGCGTCGTTGCCGTTAAACCATGCTTTTGCATGAGTTGCGTTAATTTGTCTAAACTCGGCAGTTGCGCTGGGTTGGCGGCTGGGCCACGCCATTCTTCAAAAGGTGAGTTTGAAGCGATTTCGATGTGGTTGTCTTTGTAAGAGCTTGCTTTACGAATATCTATTACCCTAACTGGGTTGGTTTGATTTTGTGGCTGTTTGAGAATAGCGGCCAATTCACCAGCACTGACTAAAGGTGATAAGGGCGCTGCCGCCCAGCCAGTACTCAGCCAAAACCCCATCAAGCAAAATAATAGAAAACGTTTCAAAACCAACCCCTTGTAGATAGCGCTAGCAAGAGTTTAAAGCATAATCTAGGACACAAAACGCTATGACTATTCAGATCTCTCCTCCATTTATTACGAACCAAGCACTTGCTGCAGCGCTGAAAACAACGGGTTATGCCGTGCTAAATCCGGCAAGTGTCTTAGATCTGCTGGGTTGCAGATCACAAGATGCAGAGGCTTGGCTGCCCAGCTGGAACAATTTACCGCCAGATGCCTACCTCAAAGACGGTGGCCATTACCGCAGGCGTCGTCATTCATGCTTTGCGGTCAATGGTCTGGAGGTGCAATTAACGCTCCACCGCGCACATTGGCAGCCTCTGGAGTACAACGCTTTGCATGGTGGCATGCAGCGTATGTTTGAACCTATGTCGGCAAG
>JAYUJX010000001.1:0-2718 GCA_043764955.1 Polaromonas sp. | reverse complement strand
CAGCTCGCCATCCACGGCTACCCAGACGGGTGGCGTAGTCCTTGGAGGCGAAAGCCACGCCATTGATGCCGGCAGTGGGCGGCAAAGCTTGCAAATTGTTGTCCGAGGTAGATATGAAATCGATGGCGCCCGAGCCGGTTTGCGAAATCATTTCGGGTTGACTGCCGGGATAAACCTGCAAGTTCACCCGGCCGCAGGTGTCCTTGCGGATCGCCTCGGCCGCTTACCTGATCCGCAGGGTGCCAGGGTGGTCTGCCGAAAAAGCAGTTCCGTACTTGAGTTTGATTTCGGTGCTTTGGCCAAAGACTAGGACCGAAGGAATGCTGGCTGACAGACCGGTGGCGGCCGCAGCTATGCCGAATTGCCGGCGGTTGAGATTGAGTGTCATGAGTTTGTCTCCAGGGTTGTGTGTGGAGGCACGAGGGGGTGAAAAGTGTTATTCGCTCAGCAGGGCGTAAGTGCCGGCGCTGCGTAGGGTGTTGATGTGCCCAGTCAGCCGATCTACAAAAGCCTGGGGCCAGTCGGCTTTGCCGAAAATGCTGTGCTGCGCCATTGCGGCATGTACCAGGTCGCGGCTGCTGGTGGCTAGGCGCAACTGGGTCACCAGTTCTCGGCAGCCTGCATCCTTAAAAATCAGAGTTTTTCCGGTCTCACTGGTTTGCCGTTCCAGGTAAAACAACCAAATGGCCAGCGCACGTTCCAGCAGCGGCAACTCTTTGCCGAGCGCGAAGCTTTCCCGCAAGGCAGGCAGCCAACGCACCGGGATTTTTTGCGAACCATCCAAGGCAATCTGCTCCGTCTTGTGGGCAAGCGTCGGGTTTTCAAAACGCCGCAGCAGGTCCTGGCAGTAGCTGTTCAGGTCGTAGTTGGGCGGGCAGTTCACCGAAGAACGCAGGTCTTCGAGCATCAGTCGACGGACAAAGCCGCCGACCTGGCGGTCCGCCATGGCATCGGACACCGTGGGCAAGTCGCATAGCTGGCCGGCATAGGCAATGGCCGAGTGCGTGCCGTTGAGTAAACGCAGTTTCATTTCTTGGTAGGGGCGGACATCGCTTGTCAACATCACGCCGACATCTTCCCAGCTAGGGCGTGGTCCGCTGAAACGGTTTTCAATCACCCATTGGATGAAGGGTTCGCAAACCACGGCAGCCTCGTCCCGCAAGCCCAGGGCAGCCGCGGCCATGTCCAATGATGCTGGCGTTGCCGCCGGAACAATCCTATCGACCATGCTGTTGGGCATGCCGATGTCCGACTCGAACCTGCGGGCCAGACCCGCGTCCAGATGCCCGGCGTACTGCACCAGCAGTTTGCGAAGCACATCCCCATTGCCGGCCATGTTGTCGCAGCACAGCAGCGTCAGCGGCGCATGGGCCGGACGACGCCGAATGCCAGCCGCCAGAATGCCAAGCGTGGTCATCGGTGCGTCAGGGTATTGCAGATCATGTTGAATGCCTGGGTCACTCAGGTCAAGGTCGGCGGTGGCCGGGTTCTGGCTATAGCCCTTTTCGGTGACTGTGATGGACACCACGCTGGTCTGCGGGTTGCCAATGGCTGCCAGCACCTGATTCAATGCATTAGGTGCAAACAGAGCGCCGCACAAGGCGCCCACCACCCGGGTTTGCGCGACGTTACCGTGCTTCTCCGTCACCGAATACAAATAATCCTGCGCCGCCAGGCTGTTGACCACACTGGGGTCGCGCAGGCTGACACCCAGAATGCCCCAACGCCGGTCACCCGCAGCCAGCAGGCGCTCGGTATACAACGCCTGATGCGCTCTATGGAATGCGCCCAGCCCTAAGTGCACGATGCCGCAAACCAGCGCCGAGCGGTCATAGCCTGGCATGGCTATGTCACGCTGAATGGTGGGCAAACTGTGACGTGACAGCGAGCTCAAGGCAGAGGACTTGGTTTCCATAAGATTTCGTTCCTTGTAATGGTGTAATGGTGCTATGGTGCTATGGTGCTATGGGCTTGACCGGATGCGTGGCGTAAAGCTCACGACCAGCCTCTCATAAACTCGCTCTTGACGCGGTCAATGTGGGCACGCATAGCTTGGCGCGCGCCTTCGGCGTCCCGGCTCACTATTGCGGTGAATACCTGGTGGTGCTCGTCCAGCGAGGCCTGGCGCAGCGCAGGGGTAACAAAGTGGTCCTCAAGCCGCGTCCAAATCGGCCCGCGAAGCTGCTTCCACAGGGTACTCACCACATGGGTCAACACGCCGTTACCAGCCGCCTGCGCAATGTGCAGGTGGAACATGCGGTCGGCTTCTTCATTCGCCCGCATTTCATTAAAGTTATCTTTCATGGCCGCCATCGCGGCATAGATGCGGTCAATGTCAGTATCGCTGCGGTTGATGGCGGCTTGCGCGGCCAACTCGCCTTCCAGCAGCCAGCGCGCGCGCAGCAGCTCAAAAGGCCCGGGCTCGTTCATCGGCATGTACGACAAGGGCTTGAGCTGCGGCGCACTGCAAACATAGATGCCAGAGCCCAGACGCACTTCCACCATGCCTTGCACCTCCAGCGCAATCACGGCCTCGCGCAGAGAAGTGCGGCTGACCTCAAAGCGTTGGGCCAGATGGCGTTCCGAGGGCAGGCGGTCGCCGACCTTGAACTCCCCCGACGCCACCATGGCCACGATCTGCTCTGCCAGGCGTTGGTACGACCGTTCCGCCCCCGCAACACCCTCGTCCGCCATGGACCGGGCAGGGGGCGGTGCAGT